>JAUVGT010000382.1 GCA_030593645.1 Deltaproteobacteria bacterium | reverse complement strand
GGATCAGGAAAATATTATGGATAAAGAGATAAAACCGCCATCAAAGTCAGACGTGGATTCGATTCATTCTTTTGTGAATACCTGCCTATCTTCTGTTCCCGGAGCTGGAAGTTTTTTATCTGAATTGTTCACAACGGTAGTACCAAAAGTTTATGACAAACGTCTACAGAATTGGATGGAAACCGTTTCTCATCGGCTAAATTCTCTCCAAATTGACATAGATCACTTAAAACAAGATGAAAATTTTATAGCCGTATTAATAGCAGCCACGAGAGTTGCTGTACAAACCTACGATGAAGCGAAATGTGAATACCTACAGACCATTTTATTGAATGCCGCCGAACAAGACCCAACAAATGTTGAAGAAGCAACCACATTAACCAGGATTGTTGATGAATTATTGGCCCTTGATATTAAATTGCTCAGGCTTTTGGTCGAAAACAATGCATCACTTAATTCAGTAAAATCCTATCCTCAGTTACTCCAACTCACTTTTGGAAATAATACGAGTATTTCTAACAATGATTTCTACTTTTTAATTCAAAATTTGGCCTCAAAAGGTCTTATACGCATAAGCAAGGATATTGAAAATTTCGATGATATATATAGCGCAGACAAACTGCTTTTAGAAGGAACAGATGATAGCAAACCCTGTGTGATTGTTACTGATTTTGGGATGAAATTTTATGAGGTGACGAAATACAGAAAATCCTAACGCGGCACGGACCGGCTATATTTGAGTGTAAGCGAAACCTCAACCGGTTAGCACCACGTGATTTTCAAATAAGAGGGAATTGCAACAACAATTTATCTAATTTTACCTGTCGATTTTAAAAGCCAAAAATCGAACAGGTTTTTTACGCCCTCTTAAAGATGCCTCACAATTTTCTGAGTTCATCTGCCAGTTTACAATTGAACCGGTGTATCTACGGGCTCATTGAAGTTTGTCGTTCGTGAGCGGTTATAACATTTGAAATCTCTGGGGGTTTTCTTTTAAACAATTGTTTCAAATCCTGGCCATCCCAGCGATAATACCGATCAAGAGCATTTTTTACGCTGTCAGCGACTGTCCATACGGTTTTCGATTTCCGGCTAATACCTGCTTCTTTAAAACCGTGTCTGTATAATACCTCAACCGGTTCTTCTTCTTTGTATGTTTGAGCGACCGCATAAGTCCAATTATCGGTTTCACATGCCTCTTCCTGAAGGTCTTTTGATCTAATATCATCCGGGTTTATCGTTTTAATAATGTCGTACGTATACATCTTATTATTATCTGTATCGACCTCAATATCGGTGTCCTGCCATAACATTGAAGTGATCATATGGATTTCTTCGAAGGTGGCCTGAAGCGCAGGGTAAATACTGATGTCCCATTCGTCATCAAAAGTGGTGAATAAAAATAGTTCGCCTGTTTTTGTATTAATAATGATATCGCCCAGTTGATTAAAGTCTGTATGACCGAGGATGCAGTCTGTTTTTTTCCCCCATTCTTCACGCCAGCTGTAATCGGATTTTAGTTTTTCAACAGCATAAACTTCTACGGGATCGCTGCCAAACATTTCCGAATTTTCAGGCAGGTGCATAAATTTCATGTTGATCGTTTTTCCTTTATGAATGAATAAAATTATATTAAATTGTTACAGATGAGTGGATTATCTTATTTCTGTATACTTTATTATAACGAGGCGTATTATTTATTATAACTTTATGACCGTCGCGCTCGTTGATTATTAATAGTTATTTCAATAGGTTATCACCCCATAACACTTTTACTAAACATCTATAGCAATGTCAACAAAAATATTACTTTATCAATGATTTCAAAGAGAGTATGATTTTTTACGGGTGACTTAAGATGTTTTTGAAGGGGAAATGTTTTATTTCCAAACTCGTTGAGGGGCGGGTAATTTTTATAATAATGTCGCTTCATGAATCATCTGCCGTGTAAGATTGACGGTCTCGTAAAAAGTCCAACTTCTGCGTTGTGCTGCATTTCGCAATCATTCAACGTACTATAAGTACGCTTCATGATTACGAAATTTGCACGCCTTGAATTTGAACTTTTTACGAAACCGTCTAATTCGGATTTTTTACGAGACCATCAAGATTAGAATGCAGACAATCCATTTCACTTAAACCAAGGTTTTGAGAGGAAAAAGCAGCAACCCCTCAAGTCGTTACACATCCTTATTTCCGGGTATTTTTGATTCACATGGTACACCGGTCTGACACAGACCGCAGCCGTACCCGTTAAAACCGTAATTTGATGTCACATAATCCCTGGTTTTCGGGATCAAATGTCTGTAGCAGAGTTCCTTGTCTTTGCCATTTTCGGAAATGGCACCTGCGGGACACCTGGATATGCATTTTTTACATGTTCCTTTTGTGTAAAAAAGACAATACTCATGATGATTTGTATATGGCCGTTTGGTTGGCGGAATTTTGATTTGAGCCACAATCGAACCGGTTCGCATGGCTTTACCCTTTGGTGTGATCAGTCCGTCACAAAGACCGAAAGTCCCCAGACCTGAAGCATACGCCGCATGGCGCTCTGACCATGTGGAAGCGTATCCATACTTCGGGGAAATTCTGATACTGGACTGGGGTGCCAGGGATGGAGCAACTGCCCGATAACCTTCTTTCTTTAAACACTTAACCAGGTGTTCTCTGAGTTTATCATTCACTTCCTCCCCAAATATACGGGACCTGGCCCAACTGTCAGAAGGGTATATATCCTGTTTCCGATTATCCAGTTTTGTGGTTTCGGTTTGGGGTAAAATCCAGCTGATCACAGTCAGTTCTTCTGCCTTGATATGTAAACCCCGGTATGTAACGGCTAACAACTCCCATGGTGTCATATGAAAAGGGCCGACATGCTCTCTGTAATCCTCGTATAGAGGATCATCTCCACTTGAAAATCCAACCAGTGGTGCATTGAATGCTTTTTGATGAGCATGGTTTTTAAGGGTGTTTTCAGGTGATGTTTCAATAAAATCGGTTATAACTTTTTGAAGCCAGGGACCTCTTTCTTCTTTTTGGTCCATAAGAGGTTTTTCCTTTTCCGGTGCCAATTTATACGACAACGAGATCTGTCTGCCTGGGGCAGAGGATTTTACCGCCGTTTTCAGTGACAACCAGATCTTCTTCAAGTCCCACATAACCGATGCCGGGTACGGCGATACCCAGTTCAACCGTGAATGTATTATTGAGTTCAAGCGGTATCAGGGGGGTTGTATCGCTTTCCTCATATTTGGGACCGATCTTGGCGCCTCCGTCATGGACCGATTTTCCGATCTGGTGACCGAGGGAGTGCTGATATTCCGGGTATCCGGCATCTGTGAGAATTTTCCGTGCAGTGTTATCGATATCAATCCCGAGGGCACCGGGTTTATAGAGTTTTGATGTGACATCGATAATTTCTTTTACTTTATTAAAAGCATTTACCAGCTCTTCCGGGGCGGAAGATTCACCGTTCTTTTTAAAATATGCGAGTCTCTGAATATCAGAGCAGTATCCATCGATTTTTACTCCAAAATCGATATGCAGGAGATCACCCCTTTCCAGAACCGCATCTGTGGGGAGGCCATGACCGGGGCTTGTTTTTGCACCGGCATTGACGATAGATGTGAAGGAATTAATACTCCCTTTATTGCTGATGATTGTCCTGAGCCTATCTGAGATTTCTATTTCCGTCATTCCCGGCTGGATTTCCCGTAATAAATCGTGCCAGCAGGTCTCAGCAAGTATTGCGGCTTTTTGAAGACTCTCGATTTCAGGTTTGATTTTTCTGGCTCTTAGCTTGAAAAGAATTTCTTCTGCGGAAATAATTCTATCGGCGTACGGGGTATCTTTTAAAAATTCAAGAAGCTTCAGATACATACCATATGTGATTCCGTCCGCTGTAAATGAGCTGAGCGAGTAATTCAGGGCAATTTTTCGGGGATTATATTCTTCAATGATTCTTTTGAGTGAATTTCCAAAATTGAACGCATATGTTTCCACTTTATCGTACACGCCCAGCCGTTCGATATTCGCGGCGTCATGAACCCATAAAAGGGCGGTCGTTTGGCTTGTTTTGGAAATCATAAACGCGCCTGATCCTGATACATGTTCACCGACCATCAGTTCAAGAGACGGATCGGTCATGGTTTCGGATTCTCTGCATATGATCATCCAGAGGTCAATATCCATGTCGCTTAAGATATCCGCGGCCTGTTTAATTTTTAATTTAAGCATGTATTTTCCTTTTATTAAATGAATGATTATTTTTTCGTATGGTTCGTGTTAACCCTGTGGGATTGATTTTTATGATTCCTCCGGGGTATTTCGCGGTTCCAATATGGGTTTTGTTTTATCGTGTTCCGTCTGACTTTTCAATTGATCCGCTTAATATCCGCTCCAAGTGCGATCAGGCGCGTATCAATATTTTCGTATCCTCTGTCTATTTGATCAACATTTTCAATAACGCTGGTTCCATCAGCGGCAAGGGCGGCAATGAGGAGGGCGACACCGGCGCGGATATCCGGAGAAGTCATCCGTATTCCTTTTAATCGGATTAATTTGTCAAGTCCGATTACAGTGGCCCTGTGGGGATCACACAGTATAATCTGGGCCCCCATATCGATCAGTTTATCAACAAAGAACAGCCTGCTTTCAAACATTTTCTGATGAATTAA
>JAUVGT010000249.1 GCA_030593645.1 Deltaproteobacteria bacterium | reverse complement strand
CGAAACAGAAATCAGAAAGCTCTCCGGGAAAGTGAAAAACGATATCGTGATCTCTATGAGAATGCCCCGGCTGCATATATTTCAGCAAATCCAGCCACCGGGAAAATCATTGAGTGTAATATGTCAGCTGTACTGATTCATGGTTATGATAAAGGTGAATTGCTGAACATGAATGTCATGGATTTGTTTGCTGATACTGCGGATGGGAAAAGCAAGGCCAAGGAAGTATTCAAAAGGTTTTGCTCCGGTGAATACATTCATGATGTTGAGCTGCAGGTCAGAAATAAAGATGAAAGTCTCACATGGATCAGCCTTTCAATCGATTCAGTAAAAAATTCTTCAGGGGAGATCGTTAAAAGCATTTCAACAGGCATCGACATTACAAAACGGAAATTAGTCGAGGACGCTTTAAGGGAAAGCGAAGAAAAATATCGAACTTTCATGGAATCTATAAGCGACTTGCTGCATATTTTAGATAAAAACGGAAATTTAACATATGTTAATGAATCGATGTGCGCCACGCTGGGCTATTCCAAAGCGGAAATGCTGGGTATGAATATCAACGATATTCTGTATGAAAAAGAAATTGATGTTTACAGTTTAAAGCATGATGTATTGGTTGGGAATGGGAAAGTATCCGGTGACTTTAACTGGGTAACAAAAACCGGTGAAAAGATATTTGGAACCGCGGAAGTTGTTGCTATTTATGACAAAAATGGAGAGTTCGCAGGCAGCAAGACCATATTCCACAATCTAACTTCACAGAAAAAGATTGAGAATGAAAAAAAGATCCTTGAGGATCGCTTGAGGCAGGCCCAGAAAATGGAAGCCATCGGAACACTGGCCGGCGGTATCGCGCATGATTTTAATAATATACTTTCCGCAATTATCGGTTATTCAGAACTCGCTTTGAGCGAGGCTGGAATTGGTTCACAGGTATATTCAAATGTAAAAGAAGCGTTTAAGGCCGGGCACAGGGCCAGGGAGCTGGTCAGACATATCCTGACATTCAGCCGTCAGAGCGACCAGGAACTTAAACCCATGCGGATGAGTCCAATAATCAAGGAAGTAATGAAATTCCTTCGCTCCTCTTTACCTACCACTATCGAAATTCGATGCAGTGTTGATATCCCGGATGAACAGGACACAGTATTCGCGAATCCCACCGAGATCCATCAAGTACTTATGAATCTTTGTACAAACGCATCCCATGCCATGGGTAAAAAAGGAGGTTTACTTGAGGTTATTTTGAAGCGTGTCGACCTGGATGTCTATTTTAAATCACATTATCCTGATATTGAACCGGGTCCCTATTTAAAGCTGACAGTCCAGGATACGGGTTCCGGGATGACGCCGGATGTTATCAAAAGAATCTTTGAGCCTTATTTTACAACAAAAGAAGCAGACAAAGGGACAGGGCTTGGATTGGCCGTTGTACATGGTATTGTCAAGAGTTTTGGCGGTGTGATTACTGTTTACAGTGAACCCGGACAGGGAACCGCATTTCATGTTTACCTGCCGCTTATCATAAAGGAAACATCAAAACAGGAAACTGATATGACGGCGCCCATCCCCAGGGGAAGCGAGAAAGTGCTTTATGTTGATGATGAGCAGGTCCTGGTTGATATGGGTAAACAGATGCTGGAATATCTGGGATATGAAGTGGAAGTAAGAATCAGCAGTATTGACGCTTTGGAATTGTTTCGAAACTCACCTGAAAGGTTTGACCTCGTCATTACAGATATGACCATGCCGAATATGACCGGAGACGTTCTGGCGCAGAAGTTAATGGAACTTCGTAATGATATACCTGTGGTACTCTGCACCGGTTATAGTGAGAGCATTTCTGAGGAAAAGGCCAGGAGCCTCGGTATCAAGGCGTTTACCATGAAACCTTTAATGATCCGTGATCTCGCGGAAACAGTACGGAAAGTACTTGATGCGGCTCAAGATGTTTAGGATTGGTTTCAAAACCGCCTTATGATCTGCCATCCAATATATTTCTTATCGTTTTAAGAAGTGAATCAAAATGATATGGTTTGGGGAGAAAAGCCCTGGCGCCGGAATCAAGGGTCTGCTTCATGTGCCCGCTGTCGGAATACCCGCTGGTGACAATAACTTTCTGTTCGGAATTGAGGGATAAAAGTTTTTTTAAATACTTGATGCCGCCCATTCCCGGCATTCCGATATCAAGGATTACCAGATCAGTTGAAACGTCTGCGTATTTTAAGACAGCCTGTTCACCGGTTTCAGCTGTCATTACATCATAATTATATGCCCTGAGCTGATTCTTGACGATTTCTAAAGTATTGACCTCATCATCTACAATCAGAACCCTTTCAGTACCATAAAGCGATTTGTCAATTCCGTTTTCATTATTATCCTTCCAAGCTGTTTCATTTTTCTTTAACACGGGAAAGTATAGCCTGAATGTGGTTCCCGTGTTAAATTCGCTATCATATTCAATAAACCCTCCGTGGTTTTTTAGAATGCCGTTAACAATAGACAGTCCAAGACCTGTGCCTTTACCTGAGGCTTTGGTGGTGTAAAACGGTTCAAAAATCCGGGGCAGTATTTCCTGTGGCATGCCCTTTCCTGTGTCAGATACAGTAAGAAGAATATATTCATCGGTATCAGAATTTAAAACGGTTTGCGGATGGTCATTCTCAAGTATAATGTTTTGGGTTTGAATGATGATCTTTCCACTTTCATGCATGGAATCCCGGGAATTTAAACACAAATTAATTAAAACCTGTTCACACTGTCCGGGGTCGGCATTTATCATTTTAAGATCCGGGGCAAGATTAAGTTCGATATCAATCATTTTTGGGATGGTGCGGCCCAGAAGTTTACCAATCTGTCTGATGGGCACATTTAGATTCACAGGTACAGGGTTGCCATTTTTTTTCCGGCCAAACGTCAACAGCTGTTCGGTCAGCCCTCTTCCTTTATACAATATGTTTTCTATTTCTGTAAAAACATCATCGTCGCTGATGCCCTTTTTATTTTTAAAAAACTTCGCCATCTGTGTATGACCAAGTATGATTTGAAGGATATTATTAAAATCATGAGCAATTCCGACAGTAAGGCTGGCAAGGGACTCCATCTTCTGGGACTGATAGAGCTGTTCTTCCAGTTCTCTGTTTTCCTTTAACTGGGATTTGAGACAGGCGTTCTCCAATTGCAAATGGTGTTGTTTGTCCATTTGGAATTTAAAGCCTGTGATTTTTTTTTCCAGCTTTCTATGTTTTTCCAGGCTGGTTCTAAGATCAATGACCTCATCTTCAAGTTGTTCGATTTTTCCCAACAACTTAAGATTTTCCGGCATTTCAAAGCCGGGCTCTTCTAATATGCTGTGATGTCTATCCATAATATCCTGTAATAATGAAATTGATGAATCGGTTATTTTTAGCGGCGGTATACAATAGGTTGTGATGAACAATGGTGTTTCTAAAGTGATATATGACCCCTGGTCAGGAGATCGGCGGTTTATACAACCTGTTTCAGTAATACATTATTAGCAAATGCCATGCCATTTGGTAACTATATGAAAATATGGGCGATATGAAAGACTATCTATTCTCTGGATCATAGTTTCGATACATATGCACATATTTGGGTGCACTGCGAAACTGATGGTATGTGGATACAGTTTGGAAGGGTTTCTCGTTTTAAACATGTTCCCGGATATTGATCCCGAGGGCCTTGATTTTTTGAATGAGTGTATTCCGATGTATTTTTAGTATTTGCGCGGCTTTTGTCTGGTTCCTTCCACTATTGCGTAAGGCCTTCAGGATATACCGGCGTTCAAAAGCACGACGTGCCGCTGTCAATCCTTTTTCAATTTTTGTACCATCTTCAAATGATTCATCATCAAATAAAAGATCAAATGGGAGGTCTTTTTCATCGATTCGACGGTTTCCTGAATTTAATACAACAAGTCTTTCCAGAAGGTTTTCAAGTTCACGAATATTACCGGGCCAATGATAATTTTCGAGTATGGTCATGGCGTCTTGGGTTACTTCCTCTATTTTTACATTAAGCTGCTGATTGAATTTTTTTAAAAAATAATTTGCCAGTAAAGGGATATCACCCTTACGGTCTCTGAGGGGGGGGATTTCAATGGGGATCACATTCAGACGGAAATAAAGATCTTCCCTGAAACGTTCCTCCTTGAGCATGATTTTTAAAGAGATATTAGTGGCGGCGACCATCCGTACATCCACTTTAATACTCCTGTGGCTGCCCACCCGTGTGAATTCACGATCCTGAAGAAAACGTAACAGCTTGGCCTGGAGTTCCAGTTTCAAGTTGGATATTTCATCCAGGAAAACAGTCCCGCCATGAGCAAACTCAAACTTACCGATACCGCGATTATAGGCTCCTGTGAAAGAACCCTTTTCATGACCGAATAATTCGCTCTCAATCAATTCGGATGGGATCGCGGCACAGTTTATTGCGACAAACGGTTTTTTCGAACGTGGTCCCCAGTCATGGATCGCACGGGCAACAAGTTCTTTTCCGGTTCCGCTTTCGCCTGTGATCAGAACATTACTTGTCGTTCCTGAGACTTTCTTAATCAGGGTAAAGACAGATTCCATGTTCTTTGATTTGCTGATAATCTTGTTGTATTCTGATTTACTTTCGACTTCAGATCGGAGATATCGAACCTCCAATTCGAGGGAACGTTTTTGCATCACCCTCTGGATTGCTGTGATGATGGCCTCGGGATCAAAAGGTTTTGTAATGTAATCATAAGCCCCTGATTTTATGGCCGAGGCGGCTTCGCTGGCCCGGTCGGTAGCTGAAACCATAATTACATCAATGTTTTTATCGTGTTCTTTTATTTTTTTAAGGGTTTCTATTCCATTCATTCCCGGCATGGTAAAATCAAGGAGGATAATATCATATGTTTCTTTATTAATCTTATCCAAAGCGATGCGGCCGTCAACAGCTGATTTGACTTTATAATCATCTTCAAGGATTTCCCTGAGAGATTCTCTTGCTCCTTTATTATCATCAACAATCAGGATTCGTGCGTGTCCGGAATTTTCGTTTTCCATATTAACCTCTTGAGATCGGTTTTATTAAAATTGACGGTCTCGTAAAAAGTCCAACTTCTGCGTTGTGCTGCATTTCGCAATCATTCAACGTACGATAAGCACGCTTCATGATTACGAAATTTGCACGCCTTGATTTTGAACTCTTTACGAAACCGTCTAATTCGGACTTTTTACGGGACCATCAAAATTGAACGCGAACATAGCACATATATGTGTGCATTAAACAAAAAAATGTGCATGCAATATATATGTAATATTACTGCTTTCATACCGGAATTCAAAATGTCAGCATACTTTAACCTGTGCGATTACTTTTGGGTTGAATTTGGAGATCCAATTGGAAAAATTTGTAAAAAACAAAAAATACAATAGGTTATGCTCTATTCTGAGAATAAATACAATTTGGCATACCGATTGCTTTATGAATATATTAAAAACAGAATATACTGAATTCTATTAATATATCATGGATTTTTTAACAAGCATTAAAACCACGGAAAATGTGAACTGATTAATTGAAAAACAATAAGGCATTACATTACCCAAAATTGCGGTTGGGTTCAGGCATAATAAATATTTATCAATTTTATGACAGGGAAAGAGGAGGGGAAAATGAAAAAATTATTAGTTCAATTATTCTTGGTGAGTATGATTTTAATCATTTATGCATTACCAGTTCTAGCAACCGGCGGCGGCGGTCCATAAGTCGAAAAAACCTGATCTCCTGATCAAAGCAGTTGGAGAGAGGCCGTTTGGTTTTTTCCTGTTTTGATAAAGCGTAATTGCGGAATTTCTGCAATAATGCTGATTATATGAAATTGCGAATTTTTTCCTGAAATTTGAATATAATCGGATCATAACACTATCAATATAAAGGGAACGACTGCAAATTAATGGCTTGATTTGCTGTCATGAACGTTTCTTACAACTGCTTCCGGTTGTCCGTTTTAGCCCATGAGAGCGGAGTACTAACCATTATACTCCATTTATTAAAACGGAAGATAAAGCACGTGCTGTCCAGCACGTGCTTTTTTATTGGGTTATGCTTGACGGTTTCGTAATCCGCCGTAGGCGGACCAACTTCTGCGTTGTGCTGCATTTCGCAATGATTCAACTCCTCTGTTAAATAAAAAGACAGATTTAACAGAGCGGGTACGATAAGTACGCTTCATCATTACAAAAATTGCACGCCTTGAATTTGAACCCTTACACGTTGAGGTCGGTGAGTTAGCCAAATCCTTGGGATGACATAAAATATACACCCGCAGCAGAATGATTGTGAGAAGCCCGGGTTAAATTTCTTGATTTTTAATTAAAACAGGGCTATACACCAAACTGATAAATGGGTTTTAGTTGAGTAGAATCGGTTAAGTTATCAATTGAAACCACTTCCAGTACATGGTTTTGTTTCGTTAACACTTTCTCATGGAACTAAATGACAAAATGAGATCTTTACGTTTGCCCAGTTATTATTGGATATGTACAATTTTGTTTATATTGGTGTTCACTTTCGGATGCGACAGTGATGATGTAAAAGAAAGAAAAATATCTAAAAATGGAACTCCATTAGAAAACAAGAAGCAATACGGCGGGATTTACCGTGTTCCCCTGATGAATAACCCCTCAACACTTGATCCCGCATATGTAAATGACTGGTATGGTGAAACACTGGTCCAACAAGTTTTTGAAGGGCTTGTCAAATTTGACTCTCATTTGATGGTTTTACCTGGCCTTGCTGAAACATGGCAGGTTGAAGAAAACGGCAGAGTTTATCGATTTTTTCTTCGAAAAAACGCACAGTTTCATAACTCACAACCTGTGACTACCAGAGACGTCAAGTTTTCCATATACCGTCTCCTTCGAATCAATCCGACATCTGTTTTACCGCATCTTTTGAAGATAAAAGGCGCACGGGCTTATCGAAACCATCAAAAAGAAGAAGTGGACGGAATAAAGATTATTGATGATCATGTTATTCTGATTCGATTAAACGAACCACATGCACCATTTCTCACCTCTTTGGGTATGTGCCAGGCTTTCATCGTTCCTGAAAAAGTGGTTGTGGGTGCCAAAAATAATTTTAAACACAACCCTGTCGGCAGCGGTCCGTTTCGTTTCAATTCCTGGGAAAAGGATAAATCGATCAAACTAAAACGGTTTTTGAATTATCATAGTCAAAATGCGTTTCTTGATGAAATACATTTCCGGATTTATCCTGGAGCACAAATTAAAAAAGTTGTGACTGATTTTCAAAAGGGACACCTTGAAGAAATTCCTGTCTATGGTGATATTCGGAAAGAGCTTTCAGGGATTAAAGGCATTAACTGGTTTCACCGGCCATCCTTGAGCCT
>JAUVGT010000362.1 GCA_030593645.1 Deltaproteobacteria bacterium | reverse complement strand
ATACCCACATCCAGACTGTCGAGAATCATTTTCATGCTACGTTCTTCATAATGGATGCGGTCAATCAGGTCGGCGATGGGGGAATGGTCATGGAGGATCGTCAGACACCCTTGGAATTCTTGATTCAAATCGTAAATCGGTGCGGCCATACGGTTTAGATAAAACTTTTTGTCATTCTCATCCAATATTTCAACATCCGGTTCTTCAGTTGCTTCGTCTTCAGACTCCCGGAGCAGACAATTGACCGAACAAGGTACACCGATAAATATTTCGCGGCAGTCTTTTCCAATTACATCTGTATTTTTTAACCCCATCAATGCCAGGGCCTTATAATTAATTGAAGAGATCTCACGGTTTAATTCGACAGTAAACGCACCGATATTTAATTCATCCAGTATTTCGATCCACTGGTTGCATAAAATATGGTATTCATGACCTTCCATTGATATGTCTTTGTTCATGGATTCACGCTAATATTGTAGTGACCTTTACACCGAGGGGAGCCTAAGAAAAAAAGCCGTGCCTTCTCCGGATTTACTTTCCACATCCACAGTTCCTTTATGGTGTTCCATAATTCCATAAACGGTTGAGAGGCCGAGCCCCACACCGAATCCTGCATCTTTTGTTGTAAAAAAGGGTTCGAAAATATGAGGGAGATTATCTCTGGATATACCAGTACCACTGTCTTTCACCATGACGGCCACCTGGTTTTTTTCTGAATCATAGCATCCTTCAAGTTTGAGTACACCGCCTTCCGGCATGGAGTCAACGGCATTAAAAATCAAATTAATCATACACTGCTGAAGCTGGTTTATATCTCCGGAAACGAAAGGTAAATCCGGTCTTACATTACATTCGAGACTGATGTTGCTGAGTTCGAGTTTATGCTGGCTCAAAATGACACACCGTTCAATCAGTTCATGGATTTTAATTTTTTCAAATGATGGTCTGGATTTTCTGGAGAAAGTCAGGAGGCTGGAGACAATCTGTGAACACCGGTTTGTTTCTTTTTCCACCAGATCAAGGTATCTTTCGAATTTTTCTTTTTGTTTTTCTTTGATGTCACCTTTTTTAAGTACTTTTATCATTAACCGGATGTAATTTAAGATCCCGGAAAGCGGATTGTTGATTTCATGAACCACGCTGGCAGCGAGTCTTCCCAGAGACATCATTTTGTCCTGGTGTAGAATACGTGCCTGATCTGTGACCTCATGCTCCAGTTTTTTAATCTTTCTAAGATCTCTGAAGAAACAGACGATTCCATTTTTTTGCCCATGATTTTTTAATGCGGCGGCGGATAACTGGACCGGTATGTTTTGATCTGAATGATCCTTTAGTGAAGTTTCATAAAGAAATAATCGGTCTTCCTCGCCGAACCCGGCACCGGTCAGTTCAGCTTTCATTTTTTTTTCTTCACCGGGTTTAAAAAAATCGGAAAAGTTCTTTTTGAGGATCACATCACTCTTTAAATACCCGATCAATTTTTCCATGCTTCGGTTAAAGGTTAGAATTATGCCTGTTTCGTCACAGGCCAGGATACCATCCATTGAATTTTCAATCAGGTTCTTTTGAAAATCAAAAATTTGTATCAGCTGCTGACTTGTTTTTGCATTTTCCTTTTCAAGAAGATCGGTATAGTCAGCAAGTTGTTTTCTGGAGGTATAACGTTCTTCTGCCCGTTTCAAGGCGAGGTTCAGTGCCTGGTCGTTGATCGGTTTAGTGACAAAATCCGAGGCGTCGAGCTGGAGAGCCCGAATGGCAAGATCCATTTCCCCAAAGGCTGTTGCAACGATCACTTCCGTATCCGAATCATTTTCCTTTATGGTTTTGAGAACCTGCAATCCATCTATTCCAGGCATACGGATATCAGTAATAACAATATGAGGCAGGATTTCTCTACAAAGTTCCAGACCGGATTTACCATTATTTGCCGTATAGACCATATATCCGCTATCTTCAAGCGCAACGGTCATCACCTCGCGGATATCATCTTCGTCGTCGATCAATACAATTTTCCAGGGAAAGGAAGGGACCATGAGTAAATTCTCCATATCCTTTATGCAGATCCAAAAAAGTTACGGATGTCTTCATAACTATCGGATGACACTCTTTTGTACCCGTAGCATAGACGATCAGCGATGTAAATTCAAATCATTCAATAGAGAGATATCGAGTCAGGTCCTAACCCGGGTTTCTCACACGCATTCTATGATTGAAGAGAAAATGAACATCGAAATAATATCTCAGATAGCAGGGACACCTTTAACTGAGTTTATATTAACTAGTGTCCGTCCACAAATGGTAGATCTTGGTTCAGAGCAAGGCTTGAGCAATTTTGAAACCGCAGGCATAGCGGGCTATGTCGAGGATTTCAAAAGAGCGAAAACGCCGCTCCGGGCCAAAAGATGCCGTTTGCGGATGGGCACTAACTATCTGCTTCTGTAGATATATCGGGAGTATTTGATGGTTGTACAAATGCATGGGTATTCTTTGAACCGGGCTGATAAATTTGAGAGATCCTGCTCTCCAGTTCCCTGATTCGCATATAGTCCTGTTCCGCCCGGAGAAGGGATAACTCTTCATGTTGTTTGAATAGTTCGAGCTGTTTGTTTAGCTGCTTTCGTACTACTTTCATATTTTTATAGTGATGAGAAAGGTTTTTTTTAATTGAGTTGAGATCGTCTATTTCTTTTTGAAGTGATTCGAGGTGCAGGTGGTTTTCAGTGATACAATTTTTTAATTTTATATTTTGTGCATGACCATGATTCACTTCCTGGGCACGCAATTTTGTGATTTCGACGTTTTGATTGATACGGTTTCTAACCAAGTTAGTTTCGGATTCGGGGAATACTGTTTTTAGAAAAATGGTTTTTTTCCATTGTAAATACTGATCAAATTCGTATGCTTTAAAATACCACTCTTTTTTACCTGTCAGGCTTTCAATAAACTTAAGAAAAGATGACATGACGTCGAATATTTTTTTAGTGCGGCGCATTTCAACAAATATCAGATAAAGCGCTCTGTTTTCAGTTGAAGGGGATACTTCCACATCCATCAAATCGAAATCACCCTGTTTAATATAAAGTCCTAATCTTATAGCGGCTTTTTTATTGTTAACCGGAAAGGTGAATACAATGATATCCTTTTCTGGTCCTGTTTTGGGTTCAAATGCGTCAACCATGAAGCGGTCCGGAAAAGAAATGGTTAGATCTATATTGTCGTTTTCTATCTCATGTGAATGTGTCATTGATAAGAATCCCGGGGATTGAATTTACAATAATCATGGTCATCAGTTGACCATCTAGTATCAAATATTTTTGAGGTTTGTCAAGGGATTACCAATGTTGTTGTTAAATAAATTCATATAGTTAACATATATTATGAGTGATCAGCCGTGTGCAAATATTGGCCCGGATATAAAATTAATAAATGGTGGGCTGATATTCCACATCTAAAAGACATTAGAGCTGTTATGTCCACCGCAAGATGTAGTGGTAAAAAAAATATAGAACACATTTATAAACGACAAATCATTTGAAGGGGCGGGGAGTTTTGTAATAATACTCAATGGTTTTTCAATGATTTGAGACCGGTTGAATGTGAGTCCGATCCGGTTATCATAACTGTACGCAAGCCTGAAGATATGGCAAATCGCTTTACTTTATTTTGAGGCAGAGTATTCTTGTGAAAATCGGGACACTACATATACTTTTTTTAAAAAAATAAACTACTATATGTTGTATATGAAACGGATTACACCCTCGATAACCATACTTTAATCCATATGGTCAACTTTTATTTGAGTTATCATTTAAAAAGTGTTATAATTTAATCAGATTCAACAAATAACAACTCGGAGTTGATATTTGGCATCCCCCTTCAGGACCTGAGAAAATGATTCAGGTCGGGGATGTATTTTGGGGATAACGGAAGGCAATGGCCGTTAATTTTCGGAATCCCGTGTTTTACATTCAAGTTTGTATATAAAGTAATAACCGATTCATACATTTTGCTTGACTAACAATCTTTTGATATAATACTATAAATTTATATTCGGCAGTTTAAAATTTTTCATATCGAGATACAGCATTTTAATCAAAACTGCCTGATAGCTCCAAAAATAAATTTTCACTTTCTGTGCGGAATCGTACCAAAGGGCATAAGAATATTTCGATTCTGAAATCAAACGAGTTATAATGGTCTGATACTTTGAGCATTGTTTAATTGTAACGATATTCTGGATTATACCATTATAATAATACTTGGTTTGATTAATTTACTTCCTAAATTTTTAACAGAAAAACTCAGTACATCATAAAATAGTTTGATACCTTAAAGGATATTTGCTCAGAACTTTTAAACCATGAATGGTTTGGCCGGGGTAAAATTAATATTTATTTTGATTAACCTCTTTTTGATAAAAGCATAATATTCGATGTAAGGAAATGTTTCCGCGATTGGGATCTAAAAAATGGTTTTATTTCTTCCCAATTCATGCACTCTTAATTTTGCGGGAAACTCCGGGTGATAAAAATTAAGATTTCCATGCAGGGACTGAGAATACAGACCTGATTTATTTTAATCTTTAGTATGTTGATTTTTGGATAAATATACTAACCGACCCATAAATATTACTACATTTACGAAAGGATTAAAAGATGGCAAAACAGGAAAATCAAGCAGACAATAACTGGCAAAAGAGCACGATTGTTCAAGTTGAAAACAAAATTTTACAGCAGCTGATGGCTGCAAGGACAGTTGAAGCTGTAGAGTCGTGTATTAGCTACGCGAGGTTTTTAAGAAAATCAGGTTTAAATTCCGAGAACTATGCTTTGTTCCTAAAAATGCTGGAAATTGAAAACCACTGGGTACTGGATGCATTAATCGGGAACCAGGATCCTTTCCTGCTCCTGTCAACAATTCCGCCAAACCGGTATCTTGCTTCAAAAGCATTTACACTGCTCACCAGATGGCGTCCGGGCGGAATCTACCCGAAAACCCTGGCAATCGTCCTGGGTGTGCTGCAGAATACGTACAGTTCGCCAAAAGACGGTTACAGGATTTACAGGCTGAACATCTCTGATGTGGATAACCTGGGCAAACATCTGGAGCAGGAGAAG
>JAUVGT010000204.1 GCA_030593645.1 Deltaproteobacteria bacterium | reverse complement strand
AAAGTCCAACTTCTGCGTTGTGCTGCATTTTGCAATGATTCAACGTACGATAAGTACGCTTCATCATTACAAAATTTGCACGCCTTGAATTTGAACTCTTTACGAAACCGTCTAATTCGGACTTTTTACGAGACCATCAATTATGCCGATCACCAAACATGAAATTATAAAATTAATCTTTTACATACTGTCCGCTGTTTTCTTTATCTACCTCCTTTTATTAATCCCGGGCGGCCAACCGCAAATTAAGAATACTTTAGAGGCCAAACCCTTTGAGTGGAACCAGGACAGTTTATGGGTTGAACTTCAGGCCCGATTTTCCGAAATACGAAAAACCAAATGCGATCAGCTCTTTTATCTGATGCACAAAGGGATGAGTGAGTTTGAAGTTCTTCTGAATGATATTGAAGGCCCTAATCTCATTTCACCGGGTGCTCCTGTTTTTGATAAAATTGAACAGAAGCTGTTCGAAACCGCTCCAATCTTTGGGGTCTGTCCGGAAGAGGCACATATATACATTAGGAATTTCAATAGATTACGCTATCTTTTAAAAAAACAATCCCAGGGTTGGGATATGAATTCAACCGAGGCCAGGCATCAGGTTTACCGTCTTCTGTATGGAGGCAGGATGGCTGTTGAAGAAATAATACTTCAGGATCCATCTGATAAATATGATATTTTATTAACAGGTTCCAGGGATGCCGCCTCTGATACCCCTTCCAAAATTATTCATGGAGTCAGGGTCCACAGCGGTGATATTCTGGTTTCCCGGGGCGGCGCGCCCACTTCGGCATTGATTGCCCGGGGAAACGATTATCCCGGAAATTTCTCTCATGTGGCGCTGGTTCATATCGATGATTCTGATGAAAACAATGGTTCTGTATCCATTATTGAAGCCCACATCGAACAGGGTGTCGCCATTTCATCTGTTGATCAGTATTTAAAAGACATAAAGTTTCGGATCATGATCCTCCGCCTGAGGAGCGACCATCCTGTCTTGCTCCGAGATCCCATGATGCCGCATAAAGCAGCAACGGCCGCATTAAAAAGAGCAAAAACGGAACACATCCCATACGATTTTGAAATGGATTATAAAAATCATGACAAACTGTTCTGCTCTGAAGTGGCTTCCGCGGAATACAAAACGTTGGGTGTAACGATATGGAAAGGACTTTCCACCATTTCTTCTCCGGGAATTACTTCGTGGCTGGCGGCCTTTGGTGTACGGCATTTCCAGACCCAGGAACCATCGGATCTTGAGTATGATCCTCAACTGACCATCGTTGCTGAATGGCGTGATACTGCTACACTGTTCAAAGATCATGTAGACAATGCCGTAACGGATACCATGCTTGAAGGAGCGAATGCCGGTGATCCTTTAAAATACCGCTGGTACTTGCTTCCAGTTGCCCGCCTGCTGAAGGGCTGGAGTTTGATCAAAAATTATTTCAATGGCATCGGTCCCATACCTGAAGGAATGAGCGCCCGGGCCGCACTTCAAAATGACTGGTATTCCAAAAGGCACTCCTATTTGGCAGGTAAAGTACTTGAAAAATCAGAGCAATTCAAATCGGATTACGGATACTCACCCCCCTATTGGGAACTTGTCAAAATGGCCGGAGAAGCAAAAAAACAAGCTGATCGATAAAATCCAAATCAGTTTATATTCGGGTCCAAAGGGCCCTGCTCTGGACTTGTCCCGCCATAGATTTAGCGCGGGCGGATACCCCCGTAAGGGGGTTTTTTATATTGTGAAAGCTGGGAAGGCGGTCTTTTTTTAACCAGCGAATTGATCTTTACATCAATTTACGGTATCTTTCTTCTAAATCGAGAAGTTTTTGTTTTATGGGAAGCCCACCGCCAAATCCGGTAAGACTGCCGTTCTTTCCAATCACACGATGGCAGGGGATAATAACGGGTATTGGATTGCATCGGTTGGCCATACCCACAGCCCTTGCCGCCTTTGGATTACCGATCCTACGGGCCAGTTCTCCATAGCTGGTTGTTGTACCGTAAGGTATTTTCTTAAGCTCTTTCCAAACGCTCAACTGGAAAGGAGTTCCTTCCAAAACAATCGAAACCGAAAATTTTTTCAATTCACCGGTAAAATATTTTTTAAATTCCGTGATCGCTCTTTGAAAAAAGCTCGGATCTTCGGTCCACTCCGGCATTGGTTTCTTTTTTTGAGACCCCCCTGGGAAACTGACCAGCTTAATGCCTTCTTTGCCCCCGGCAATCAGCAGACTTCCGATTGGTGTATCACAGGTACAATACTTCATTTGATGTTACCTCCAATGCTATTGGAAGAACGGAATGATGAAAATTCCAGTTTCCATTCAATATCCCAGTATACAGGCATTCCAAGTTCACATATATAGAAAAAGATAAATATCCGAAATTCTTTAAAATAGCAAACCTATTTTATGAGGAATCAACAGTTCGCAGAAGGCCGGGATGAAATATTAATTTTTAATTTGCACGGATATTGCTTTTCCACTATAATTACTATGAGAATTTCCTCCTGAGCGTACTTGAACGCATGAATCGGGATGATACCCCTATTACATGACGGCCTTATTGGTTTTTTCTATTAATAAGTATGGTATTTATTTTGCGTTATTTGACATACTGTTTCAATTGGAAAAAACCGCAATTAAAACGAATCTTATAACATATTGATATAACCCTCTTTTATTTAAACCAGGAGCGATAGTTCTTTATGTTTAACAAAAATAATGCCCTCTTTACCAGGTTTACCACGTATTCTGTCTTCGGATACGTCATCGTATTGGCGATTTTACACACCATACTCTATTTTCTGTACCGGGATACAATCCTTCTATCCACACTCATCACCATGGCATGGATTCAGATGATCCTGACCGCGCTTTTGGTTGGCGCCATTGTCTTTATCTATAAAGGCACTATGAAATCACAGTATATTCCGGAAGATGAGACCAAAGCGAACATCAAAGAAATATTCAGCACGTTCAGCTGTTCAGATAGTTCATTTCAAATAGTCAGGGAAAATCAAAAATACCGTGACAATGACAACTCCGGGAGTATGTACAGGCTGATTATCGACCAGCTCGACCATTTCCACTCGAATAATCAAAAAGATAATGAAAAATTAAAAACATACGAGACCTTATATAAACGCTTGCGTTCAGATATGCAGTCAATCTCAGGTAAATCAAAACAGCTCACCGACAACAGTCAGAAATTTTACCAGAACGCCCATTCCCAGTCCTCGGAGCTGGAATCGGTGAGCCGGGCCATGGATCAGTTTGCGTCCCAGATCAGTGATATCGCGGATCATACCAACGCGGCCAACCGGTTTGCCGTCGAAACCCTGGAAGTCACTGAAAACGGTGTGGAACAGATGAACGACCTGATTTCGGCCATCACCGCTATCAGTGATTCGAGCCGAAAAATACTCGATATGATTAAAACCATCGATCAGATTGCGTCCCAGACCAAGCTTCTAGCTTTGAACGCGACCATTGAAGCCAATCGTGCCGGTGAGCATGGAAAGGCCTTTTCGGTTGTGGCGCAGGAAGTCAAGGATCTGTCGGCCCACAGCACGGAAGCGGCCAAAGTGACATCCGGCCTGGTGGATGACGCCATGAGGAATCTTTCCCAGGGAAATGAGATTTCTTCCAAAACAGTGAAAACACTGACCCGCACGGAGGAAGAGGTTCACAAGGTATCGAAAATCATCGAGGAAATTGCCGAATCATCAACCCTTCAGGCCGAAGGAGTAAACCGGTTTAACGAGAGCCTGAAGGCAATCAATCAGCTGGTCCGGCAGCAGAGAAACGTGGCCAAAGACGCGACCTCGGTATCCCAGGAACTGTCCCGTTATGTGGAACATTTGACTGAAAACCTGGATCAGTTCCAAGCACAGGATAAGTTGAGAAAGTATCAGACCGGCATGGCAAAAAAAAGCCGGACTGCATCGAAACCGGCGGGCAGACCCTTGAAATTTATATGTGATCAAGATGCCACACCTCTTACCTATGAGGAAAATGGGAGAATCAAGGGGATATTGATCGATATTACCAAAGAGCTTTTTGAAAAAAGAATGGGGATCGATGTGGAATATCAAGCGATGGAATGGGGGCTCTGCCAAGAAAAAATGAAGCAGGGCTTGGGTGATGCCATTTTTACCGTAACCACCGATGAAAGGCTTTCATTCTGTGATACCCATATCAATTCCGGGTTTACTATTGAGTGGGTCATCTGGACCTATGTTGATCACCCCAGGCTGGATGAGATAAAAAAAATCAGATCCCTGGAAGACATTATTAACAGTGATTTTACAGTTGGGACTTTTAATGGTGCCGGGTGGATAACAATGATGCTGGAAGACAAAGGAGCGAAAGTAAAATATTTTGATAATGAATTTGAAAAACTGGGATTAAAAAAAATCGATTTGATTGTGGAAGAGCCGCTTATGGGCAAATATAAAATCAGTATTTGCAAAATTCCTGAAGACCGATTCCTGAAAATTGATATAGTGCTGCAAACTGCTTCATTGCAATATTTGATTTACAAAGATTCCCCTTATATTTATGTTTTACCTGAAATTGACCATCATCTCATTACGATGAAACAGGACGGGACCATGAAAAAAATTCTTCTAAAATATTAACCGCAAGGAGCAGCCGATGATCCGTTATCGTGTATTGAGGCATTATAGCCGAAATCATATTGAGATTTGTTTTTAAAGGATTTTTTATCCAGAAATGGGCGGCAGCTTGTTTTTCGTTTAAAATTTTAAAGCGGGAAATTCCAGAACGAATGCTGCTCCAGTTCCCGGGCCATCACTTTCCGCCCACATTTTCCCTCCCATCTCAGTCATGTGGTTCGCGCAGCTGTGCAGTCCAAAGCCGTATCCCCCTTCTTTTGTTGTAAAGCCATGGCTGAATATTTTCTTCAGGTCTTTTTGGGGTATTCCGATGCCGTTATCACTGATTACAAGGAAAACCCCGGACTGATTGGAGTCGATTGTCAGGTTTAAACGTTTATTCGTTTTATTTTTTTCGACCAGCGAATCCTTTGCATTTTTGATCAGGTCAATCACGATATGAATCAGTTTAGTCTTTTGCAGCCTGATAATCGGTGTTTTTTTATAATCCGTGGTAACCGTTATTGCATGACTTTCCAACATTTCATCCATCATTATCAGTGCGTCCTCTACGATTTCCGAAAGAGGATGATCTTCAGATAGGATACTTGAACCGGCATAGGCTTGCTGGGCGGCCATAACATCTGATATATTTTTGATTTTCCGGTTGAGTCTATCCAGGTGATGCAGGATTATTTGGCGTTCTTCAACAAAATCATCCTCCAGTATCAGATAATATTCGAGGAGTTTTCTCCCTTTGGGATCGGAAGAAATGAACTCTTCAACATTGTCCATCTGTTGTCTCAAAACATTATTTGCTTGTTGATATTTGTCTACGAAGGGTTTCCTAAGAGTATCCGAGATCACAAATGCAGAGGTATTAACACTATTCAAAAGATTCCCGACATTATGAAGCGTTCCGGTTGCAATGTCAGCCATTCCGGCCTGATGGGCTTTTTCAATAAGCTGTTTTTGGGCGGCAGCCAGTTCGGTTTCTCCTATTTTATGTTCAATGGCAAACGCAATTTGTTCGGAAACCGAAGTTAACAAATCAATATCACTCTTTTTATAAAAGTTTTGAGTGGCGTAGTTCTGGGTGATGATTGCGCCAAGAATATTGTTTTTAGATTTCAGCGGCACTCCAAACCAGGATTTTGATAAAAATCCAATCGATTTTCCACCGAGGCGTTTTACGAGTTCAAGTTGTTCTTGTTCGTCCCGCAAATAAATCGCCCGGCCTCTTCGAATGACTTCAAATGTAAGGGAGCTTGTTTGACTGGCATTTTCGATTTTATCGGCCAATTCATGTTCATCGCGGCGGTATGGGAAAGAGAGTAGATCGGCTTGCTGATCATAGAGAGCCAGTGAAAAATTATCGAGAGCGATCACCTTTTTTAAAGACTCATGGATTGATTCGCACAGTTGTTCAATATTGGACGCAGTTAGAATTGCATTGGAGATATTGTAGAGGGCTGTAATTAGGGTTTCCCTTATTTTCAGCTGTTCGACGTATTGTTTTCGTTCAATGGCAATGGCGACTTGATCTGAAACCGCACCCAAAATCGCGGCTTCTTTTTCACCATATTGACTTGAATCGGTATAGCTCTGTGTCACCATTGCCCCGATAACCTCATTTTTAACTTTTAAAGGCACCCCCAGCCATAACTCAGAAGGAATTCCAAGAATTTCTCCCCCCAGGCTCCTGACCTGTTGAAACTGCTCTTCTTTGGTTAATAATAACGGCCTTCCCGTTCGAATCACCTGTGCCGTTAAAGACGTTGATTTACTCGCCTCAATGACTTCAACGATATGCCCATCAAATTTATCGGTATCAAAAGTGAAAGAAATCGTATCTTTATTTTTATCATACAAGGCAATATAAAAATTCTCGACATTGATAACATACCCCAGAGATTCATGAATTTTTTTATAAAGTTCGTTCAAATCAAACGTCGTATTTACAGCGTTCGATATACTAAAAAGGGCCTTGTTGATTTGCTCGGCTTGTTTTTTCTCCTGTATATCTGTAATAATGCCGTTCAGTCTGATATCTCCTTGATTACCCTTGGAAAACCGGCCTTTTTCCGAAATCCAGTTCGTTTTCCCATCCTTTTTAATGATCCGGTATTCAATTTCAAACGGCATCATATGTTCAATTGAATTTTTTATCAATTCTTCAACTCTTGCCCTGTCATCCGGATGAACAAGAACAGTTGACCACATTTTCTCTTTGGCTTTTGAATACCAACGAAAGATGCCGCTTAGTTCCCCGGGCCGGTAGCCGGTTATCGGTTCAATTGCGGGGCTTACGTATGAAATTATTCCCAGATAGTCAGCTGAGTAAATAGCGTCCTTAATGTTATCAAGAATGTTTTGATGTCTGTTGTCATACATCCACGATTGTTCTAAACTCTTTATTCTTTTGATAGCTTTGGCTACCTGAACTGAAACTGAGTTTAAAAATTCCATGTCTTTTTCATTAAATCTGTTTGGATCAGTATAGCTTTGTACAGCCATGACACCGATCACCCTATTTTTAATTTTTATCGGCACACCTACCCAAATCTCACTAACCGGTCTGATGGGCTCAAAGTTATTATCATGACAATATTTTAGCAATTCCTCCTTTCTAATAATTTGAGGTTCACCACTTTCTATGGCGATTCGCGTTAATGATCCTTTACTTAAATGAAAAGCAAAACCTTGACCCGGGGTCCCTGGCATTTTTTCATCAACAAAATATACAAATCTTGTGGTTCCATAGTTGGCATTATGTAAGGCAATATAAAAATTTGTTGTATCGAATAACGTACTTAACAACCGATGAATTTTTTGGTACAGCTCATTCAGATCCAAAGCTGTATCGGCAGCATTGGAGATCTTAAAAAGGATTTTATCCATATTTTCTGTTGACGAGCGATCTGTTTTCGCAGATTTTATATTTTCGTCACTTTTATTTTTCATAAATTTTTTTTGCAGTTATTCGATTAATAATTTTATATTTTTGACGGTTTTTTAAATATGAATCAATTTGCGGAAGGCGACATGCTTTTTAGAAACTCATCAATCATTTCAGAAGCGTCATTTTTTATTGAAAAAGTTTCTTTGTCAAAAAACCAGATTTCTATCAGCCCGGCCATAAAAGCATACACTGCTATGGCTGCCCGATTGGGATCAAGATCATCCCTGATCTTATTCCGCATTTTAAGAAGTTTAAAATTTTTTTTAAGAACCCTGATCACCTGATTCATGATCCGCCGGTTTCTTATAAGAACCGGCTCAAGTCCATGGATCCATTCGGTTTTATAGCGTACCAGTTCATAAAAGCTGCAATAGCTTTCGTTTTCATGAAATGTGTTCATATAGATCATGATCGCTGTTTTAATATCGTCCAGGCTCCGAATAGACAACCTGATAATTTTATTAAAATCAAGTCCTGCTGATTTCTCTATTTTTTCTGCCAGCGCGATAAACAGTTCTGTCTTGTCCTTAAAATGCCAATAGATTGCACCCCTTGTCACATCGGCTTCCATTGCAACATCGTTTAAAGTGGTTCTCATGAACCCTTTTTCGCTAAAGACCTTTAGAGCTTCGTCAAGTATTCTCTGTTTTGTTTTTTCAGCTTCTGCTTTGGTCTTTCTGGCCATCTGCGCGGATCTCCTTTAGAAGTTATTTATGTATACCGAAACCGATTTATCGGTCATTAAGCAAATTCCTGAATTCTGACCCTGGTGGAGAATTAAGGTTTAGCATGAAAGCCTTGAGAAATAATTAAGTGTATTAGAAAAATGAACAGGATCGCAACGTTCAGATCAATCGAATGGCAATGATCATCCTGTTTATATTACAGTTTCATCACATGAGTGTTTCTATAACTCCATTAAAACATGCACCAGTGTACGTGTCAAATTTTTCTTGGAAGTGGTTTCAAGATCTTCGATAAGGTAGTGGCAATCGCGTGCGCGATCGAGTTTTCAGTGTTGAATTAAAGGAATTTTAAATCGATATTAATTCGTTCATTCATAACTCAACATTCATAATGCTTACTCTTGAGGGGAAAATTTTGAAGCCAATTCTGATGGTCTCGTAAAAAGTCCGAATTAGACGGTTTCGTAAAAAGTTCAAATTCAAGGCGTGCAAATTTCGTAATCATGAAGCGTACTTATAGTACGTTGAATGATTGCGAAATGCAGCACAACGCAGAAGTTGGACTTT
>JAUVGT010000194.1 GCA_030593645.1 Deltaproteobacteria bacterium | reverse complement strand
TAAAAAGTCCAACTTCTGGGTTGTGCTGCATTTCGCAATCATTCAACGTACTATAATTACGCTTCATGATTACGAAATTTGCACGCCTTGAATTTGAACTTTTTACAAAACCGTCTAATTCGGACTTTTTACGAGACCATCACTCTTAATAAGGAAATAATTGTTATGAAATTAAACATCAGGAAATTATCCAATTATGCAATCATCTTTCTAACTTATATTTTTGTACTTGAGCCTTTGTGGATGTTATTACCATTCGCGGGTTTTCTTTATGGTTCGGTTTTAAATCTCGATTTTCTTTACAATAGCTACTATACGATTTGGCTGACCTATTTTATTCTACCTCCTTTACAGACATCTCTCCCTGCAGCATTCCCGATCGCACTATTTTTAACCTTTGCAGGGTTTGGAATATTTATGACGGGGGCCATACAGATTTATACAGCCAAATTGAAAAAAAGTGGTCTGGTTACCAGTGGATTATACAAAAGGTTCCGGCATCCTCAATATACCGGATTAATAATTTTCGGTCTGGGGTTTATTCTTTTATGGGGAAGATTTATCACCTACATTCTTTTTACTTTAATGATATTTGCTTACATTCAACTGGCAAGAAGAGAGGAAAAAAAATGTTTGAAGGCTTTTGGTTCAGTTTATGAGAAGTATGTGTCAAACAGTATTTTTTTGTTTCCCGGTTTTGGATCATTTAATCGTATGATTAACTTTTCCAGACGTGTTATTCTCAATCATTATCTCAGGGCAACCGCCTGGTTTTTCCTTATACACGGTTTGGTTATTATCCTGTGTCTATCAATATTATATCTTCGAGCCACATTTATAGAAAATATAGAAGTCGTTAAGTCCTCGATTAAAATAAATGATGCAATTGAAAAGGATTTTATGTTCTTGGTTCCTAACCAGCATCCGATGATACAGGACCTGGTTTTAAGTATAGGAAATTCCAATAAAGTAAAAATGCTTATAAAGCAAGCCAATGCAGATGAGATCGACGGCGTCATAGGCTTTGTAATACCTAGGGCTCTTAAAGAAAAAAAGGAATACTATCAACGGGGACGAGTGGATGTTTATTTATTAATGGTGAACTCTCAGCTCAATCTTGAAAACACCACTCTGGAGGAATATGTGAAGCAGCTGAAATTTCCTGCGGCAGCACAATTGAATGAGGTCAATCTGTTGAAGGCGTCAGGCGGATCAGATATCGTAAAAGGTTCTGTAGAATTAATTGTACCAGAAAATGAAGACAAACATAAATTTAACAGGAAAATGGACGCTTTTTTTCATGCTTATGTGTACGCATACGGAAGAAGCAGAGAGAACAAATGGATGAAATTCATACATGACATGGAAAATAAAATTAATTAAATCTCGAAATATCTAACAGGTAACTGGATAATCAAATGAAAACTCGGGGAGCGCTTCCGGTTAAACATTCAATTCCTTGATTTCAGTGCTTTTTGATGTTCGGAAGGTGGTGATTTAAATTTTTTTTTAAAAGACTTGTTAAATGTTGATACAGAATTGAAACCTGCTTCAAAACCGATATCAGCCAGGCAGAGATGATCATACTTTTTGCTTTCCAGCATTGTTTTTGCTTCCTCGGCTCTATACTGATTCACAAAGTCGAAAAAATTTACCTTGAGCCTCTCATTGATGATCTGGGACAGATGGTGGATTGGTATGGATAAAGCGCCCGCTAAGCCGGATAAAGTTAGATCGCCATTTAAATAAGGCTTGTCTTGTTTCATTTTCTCAATCAGTCGGTTTAAATGGACGGTTGATCGTTCTTCCGTCAGAGATGATTTTTTATATTTGTTCTTTGATTGATTGCTTTCTGGAGCCAAGTTGGATTTTTTAGCAGAAAATATTTCTGGCTGCTTAAAGGTAAATATCCCAATGGTGTAGATTACAATAGCTACCAGTAACCAGAAATAAATCAAATTTTGGGGTGCCATAAATAAAAACTGAAGTATGGAAAAATATATCCATACTAATGAATACGCGATAATTAAGAATGCCAGCCATTTCAGATTTATTCTTTCAATGTGGGAAAAAGAGTTTTTTATTCTAATTTGATAAATGCGCAAAATTTTAATAGAACGAAAAATGTAAAAGAAAATATGAATAATTCCAAGTATAATGACGGCCCTATGCAAAACAGGGATGAAATCAATTGGTTTTAATATAATGATAGTAGGAATCCAGTATAAAGCGATACAGAAAAATGGAATGAAATGATTGAGAGATTTTTTCTCAAATTTAGATAAATCTTCGGTTAGTGAGTATACGTATAAAAACAGGATGGGGCCAAATAGAAATATAAAAATTACCAATAATCTTGAATGATGGCGCGGATGATCAATACCCGTCGAAGAGGTGAAGGAATGTATTAATAGGGTTACAGAGAATATTAGAATTTTAAAAGCTAATATCCTGTTGGCAATTGGATTTCCTTTTTTAAAAAACAGCAGCATAGCGAGAATTATGCCATGAAATCCCAAAAATGTTAACACTACTAAAATCGGGTTATGCAGATAGTTTGTCATTATTTTCGGATCAGATTAATTATATGAGTATGAGAAACTATAATATTAAAGTGAATTATTCAGTGTGTTTCCTGTAATAAACTATTAACTCTATATTATTCAGTGATGATAGTATGTAAGCTGGTCATAAATCGATTTATAATACTTAGATATGAACTTACTTTTTGTCAATGAAAATACTAAAATTTTATGGTTTCACCTTAATCTACACGCCATAATGCCCGAAGGTTATTCTTCACATCTGCGTACTCTGCGCACCTGTCTGTACAGTTAATTCTACCCATATCATTTAACCGGGTGAAAGACTATTGTAGAATTCTACATGAGGCGGGTAAACCAAAAGCGATCCCTGTTGATCCGGGTATCCTCATATATTAAACCCGAAAGGGCAGTATAGTACGATGGATTTGGGGGGTATGAATAGGAAAGAAAAAAGCTTACAACCAGGAGAAGCGATTGTCACTGAAATCAGGGAACGAGCCTTAAACCTTTATCAAACCAGACAAATGCTGTGCACCGAAGTGGTGGTGTCTCTTAACTACGGGCTGGGCGGAGGACTGAGCGAGGCTTCAGTTAAAATTCATGATTAGCTGCGCATAAAACTTAATCATCATCGCGTAATCTTTCACACCGATCCGCTCGTTGATCCCGTGAATTCGGCCTAAATCTTCAGGACCTAAAGTATAAGGCGCAAAACGATAGTTGTTTTTCGCCACATCCTGATAATGCTTTGAATCAGAGCCGCCCAAGACCAATCCGGGCGAAAAGATCGCCCCTTTAAAAATCTGTTTGATTGTTTTTCCAATAAGCATGAACTCTGGTGTGTCGGCGGCTGAAACTTTTGACGGCTCATTCGTTGTTCCTTTACCTAAGAATTCAATTGAAACCGCCGGGTTATCAACCACTCTTTTCGCATGCTCCATTACATCTTTAGATGTGCTTCCAGGAAGGATTCTAAAATTTACCACTGCACTGACCTGTTTGGGCAGGACATTCTCCCTTACTCCCCCGTTGATCATGGTGACAGCGGTGGTCGTTCGGATCATTGCGGCTGTTGATTTTTTCCCTTCCAGAACTGATATAATCACACTTTTAAAGAGCCATTGATTGGCAAAGAGCGCTCTTTCGACCATTCCCATCTCCGGCCCGATATAGTTAAACATAATTTTGCTCGGTCCGGATAGACTGGAAGGCATCTGGTTTTCTTCAAGCGAAGTAATCGCCCCGGCTAAAATTCCCGCGGAGCTGGTTTCAGAAGGCATGGATGAATGACCGCCTTCCGAACTTGCAGTTAGTTTCAGTGTTGTGTAGCCCTTTTCCGCAATTCCTACAAGACCGGTTATTTTTTTGGCCGGTGACAGCCTCTCAGTAATAATCGCCAGTCCCTCATCCAGGGTCAAGAGCGAGGAGACACCTTGCTGTTTTAAATACCCGGCAATCTTTGCTGCTCCTTGTTTACCCCCGATTTCTTCGTCATGACCAAATGCCAGGTAAATTGTTCGGTCCGGAACGAATCCCTGATTCATTAGATGCTCTACTGCTTCTAAAAGGCCAAAAACAGAGCATTTGTCATCCAATGTTCCCCTTCCCCAAATAAAACCGTCGGCAATCGTTCCTGAGAATGGAGGATGCTCCCATTGGTTTTCTGTTCCCGACTCGGCGGGAACAACGTCCAAATGGGCAAGGAAGATAATAGGTTTTAAACCCGGGTTTTTCCCGGTCCATTTGTAGAGCAGTGAATATTGGTTAATCACCTTTTTTTCCAGGTTTGCTTCAGCATTCGGGAAGGTTTTGGAAATCAAATCGATCATCAGCAAAAACGGTTCTGTAGCAGAATCTTCCGCTTTTATAAACGAAAACGTTTTCAATTTTATCGCTAAAGAAAGCCTTTCGGCTGCTTTATTGGTATCCACTGCTATTCCATCAACCGGTTTCACATCAATCTGTCTGGAACTGAAACGCATGGTATTTATCGTTATGATCAACAGCAGCACAACGACAATACTCAGAATAATGGTTAATACTTTTTTCATTTGATTATCTCCACGATAATATAATTGAAATTTTGAGTTTTAAAATCCTCCAAATCTATACTTAAAACTCAATCGACAGTACGACTCACTATGATGAACATCGGCAGATACTGAACCAGTATATACGGTCTTAAGTCACCATGTCCGGCGGACTCTGTCCAATGCCAGTACAGCACAGACAGAATCCCGATGGACACAAGGGGAAACAAAAGTCTTGAGCCTAAGCGTATTGATACAAACTCACTCAGGGCAATCGAAAGCAGCGCCATAATCGCGATCGTCATGGGAATCCGGTCCCAGATCAGTGTATTGTTGTTTGGCCATAAATGGTAGTACCCGGCCTCAAGGCCAGCCAGAGCCGCTCCGAGGAACAGCGCTTTATAGGCGGCATGATTCTCAACAACAATAGCAAGTGTGTTATTCTTAAATGTTTGATACAGCCCCAGTAAACCAACCAGCACAAAAAGTACATTGGAAATCACATCAAAAAAAAAGGGAATGCCCCATATGGTTCTATTGTCAGTAAAAACATGGTAGCTCAAAGGTTGGGCTATTGCTCCCATGATTAACAATGGTGCAAGCATTCCCAGGGTGAGCATGAGAATCAGCCATAGGCCTGTTTTTTCATTTTTATACAATATCATCGTTGTTATTAAAACGTTTTAATCTGAGACATAGAATTGAGCCTACTATACCGATGATATAACCTATCGGTAAACCGTATAGTACCGATCCAAAGCCCCATACTATTGAGGCTTCGCCCCCGGAATAACCGAATACTGGACCAATCTCCCATAAAACCATGACAATTAAAACAGGCGTAAGTATTAATGATATTCCTACGGCCAAACCCTTTGCAACACTTTTATAGATTAGGCCGGAAATAGTTCCGGGAACAGTGCACAGGCTGATAATTATTAAGATAAAAATCATATTAAACGTCATTTTTTACTCCGCGAATAAGTTGATGTAACCCAGAATTGATAGACACCTCAGGTGTAAATTCAATGAACCGTTTGCCTGGATTCCGGCCTTCGCCGGAATGACGTTGAGTCTATATTCGTGCTAATATAAAATTGAGTAAGGATCAGTCAAAAACACAATAATAGAAGCAATTTTAATGAGCAAATCAAAACCGTGCTTTTTTAGATTTTAACGGTCAGCTAAAGATACAAACCACATGCAACAAATGCCGATCCCAGACCGATCAGAATCCCCATCAGTATTTCAGAGAAACGATGCCCGATGAGATCTTTTAACAATGGATCGTTTTGAACTTTCTGTTTTAGGGCTGGGTATCTATTTTGGAATGTATGATAGATGGCATACATCCGGCTTCGGTCGTATATGATGATACAGGCTGTTACCAGTGATAGTCCGAATAATAAACTCTGGCCCCCGTAAGTCAGGAATATGGTCAGCGCGCATGAAGCCACCATCGCGCTGTGTGCGCTGGGCATTCCCCCGGCCCAGACCACCCGCCATAGCATACGGTGTTTGTCATTGATTCCGTAACGCATCAGTCCAACGAGAATCTTGGCCAACTGGGCGATGACCCAGGATATGATTGCTGCAATGATTATGGTATTCATCATTTTTTATTCCTTAAAAGTAGTTATACTTCGGATTATTAGGATCAAAATCATTTTTATTAAGTCCCACATTGATTTTTAAATCGTGAAACGCGTATTCCTCGCTAAGCTCGCCGGACCAGTCATAAATGGAAATTTTGATCGGTAATTTAACGGTTCTGTCAATGGATATGATGATTTTATGCGCGTAAAAACCCTGGTTTTCAGGAAAACAGCCTTCAAGCATCCATACGCTTCTTCCGTCGATGAGGCCTTCCCCGATATATCGAACCGCGTCCAGGCCTTTTTCACGGGCAAGTGTATGGTTTGATTCGATTAAATTGATTATTTTTTCCAGTCCGCTGTGTTTTAGTGAATGGCGATTTTCTTTCATGGCCAAAGAATCTTCAGGATCGAGGTGGAGTGTAATGAACTGCAGGATCCCACCGGGATGGGCCACCAGTTTATCATGATGCTTTCCGGCAACAAAAATGACTTCCCGTCCTTTGCTCATTCCTTTGTTCCAGTGAAAATAGTAATGTTTCGGTTTTTTATATTTTGCTGAAATATCCAGGTCTTCATGAAGAACACCGTTTTTTTTAACTCTTTTGTCGAGTCTGCAGGTATAGTCATTGACTGCTTTGAATTGTTTGATTGTGCCGGTAATTATTGCATGAGCAGTTATATCATCAGCCCTGCTGCCGTTACTGCTGATCACTAAAGATAACGTGAACAGTATGAGTATCAGATATTTATTAAAATATGTTCGGATATGCATTGTGGATTCTCCGTAAACAACCGCATGCGCGATTGAGTTTTGAATTTTATCCTTTAATTCATATCTCAAAATTCATATCCTCCTGAGGAGATGTTTTGAAATCACTTCCATCTAATTGTAAACTTCTTCCATTTTTTCGACTTTTACTTTACTATCCTGATCTTCTGTATCTTTCCTTTTCATTGTAACCATATCTCCGAAACTGATGAATTCCTCAGTCCGGCACATGGATACCAGACGGCCGTTATGGATGGTTTTGTTCGGACACCCGTCGCAAAGATCCTGTTTGCCTGAAGGGAGTACATCCTGCGGCTGGAGTACCAGAAGGCTCTGGATGGATACTTTTTTAAACAAATGGAGCGGGTTTTTCACCGTTGCGGTAAGAAAAGATAAAAAAGACTTCCGGATTTCCCTGTCGATGACTCCGAGTGGAAAGAGCAATTTCGCTTTTGAATAAAGCCCCGGTTTTAAAAAGGAGAGAAAGCGGCCTCTGAGAAAATGAAATCCGTTCTGTAATATCTCCATGGCCTTCGGGCCCATATTTCCCAAAATTTTCGTGTCGGTTCCAATGATATTGCAAAAGAGCCATTTTGAAGCTTCCGGGATTTCCGTTCCACCTAAAAAGGCATTTCCCCTGATTCCCGGTATAACATTCTGGATTTGAGCATAAATATCCTTTGCGGTGAGAATAATTCCAGTCGGGTTCTTATACTTTTTAGAAGGAAATACGGTATCCTTAAAATCGATCTTTTTCCCGTGAACGTATAAATCATATGGGTCATCCTCTCTGGGTACACGAACCGGGATCAGGGTATTGGTACAAACCTTATGAATGTTCCGAATGGTCCATTGAACAATATCCGGCACTTCATGGAGAGTTTCCGGTAATATGGTGGTGTTGAATCCGCACACAAGTCCTTTTTCATCGTGAACCATATCGGTAAAATACTGCCTGAGATCATTCAGTTCTTTTTCAGATTTACCCATCCAGCCGGGACGGGATTGTCCCCGATCCACATGAAATACGAAACCGAACAACCCGGCTCTTTTTAGATTTTTTACCATTTTCTGATTCAGGATATGACCGTTGGTTACCAGTACGGGTTTGACTTTAAAAGAACGGACCATCCTGACAATCTCTTCAAGCTGCGGATGAATCAGAGGCTCTCCGCCGGAGATAATCATGGTGTCCGTTTTACGAAGACGCATCGAGGTCTTTATTTCTTTTTCTACCTGAGCGATATCTTTGTCACTGTTCGGAAGGTTATTCTGATAACAGTAACCGCAATCTAAATTACAGCGGTGGGTGATCTCCAGCCAGGAGAAGGCGTTATCCGAATTCGTCCACGGCATGCGTAATAATTGTGAAGTATCTAAATCATTTTTTATTGTTTTTTCAGAATGTCTCATTTGTGACTCCTTTGGGTTGTTTTAAAATCACTTCTTGTCATATTCTATAACAAAAAATATGCCAAGCTTTGTTAGATTAGTATAAACAAGGGTTTAACGATTTTTGATGTGAAAATAATTATGTATTGATATTCATAAAACGTCTATTGGCGGTACAAATTGTGTATAGGTAATTGAGATATAGGACAGGTTTGTGCTGGCGTAGCCTTGCGAAGCCTCCACCTGTGTGTCTGCACTGTAAAATATGTATGCCAGTATTGAACTGTTGATTGATTATGGGTTTTCTGACATATAAATATATAGATTCATGCTAAAGAACTGATGAGCCTGCATTGTTATGGTAAAACTGGGACTTAATACCTGATTTCGGATTAAATTGGAGGATGAAGATGACCGGTTCCCGTACATTTAAAAATCAAATTGCATATATGGTCGTTTTTTCCATTTTAACATTTGTGATTCTGCCATGGCTGCCCTGTTATGCAGAGCAGGGGCAGAAATTCGATAAGGAACCCCAGGTAAGACTCAATGCGCGAATTAATTTCAATGTGAAATGGGATATCAAGGAGGGTGATGATCAATACAAGGGATATCTGAAAGTACAGGCCCAGGGTAAACTAAAAGTGAACAAAGGATTCAGCTCCATGTCCCAGGGACTACCGGCAGTGAGCCTCTGGTATGAGATCGAAAAAATGGATGCAACATACCAGTATGAATCAGTTTACAACACAACTGACCCTGAATGCTCCAACCCCCAGTATAAATACAAAGGAGGTGGAACAGGATACGCTGTCAAGGTCCCAAATCCCGGAAATCTGAATATCAATTACCTGGGTTCT
>JAUVGT010000372.1 GCA_030593645.1 Deltaproteobacteria bacterium | reverse complement strand
TTCATCACAAATAAAAAGGGCTGGTTTTCCTGGTTTTTCAATTGACTTAAGTGATAACCTAATGTATTAATTGTAATAAACTAATTTTTAATAAAAAATCGAACCTGCAAAATGAAACAATCAACACATAACCCGGTTTTTCTTTCGTTTATCATTTTCCTTTTCTTTATTCACTTGCCTGCGTTTGCGGTTGAAACAAAAATAAGACAACCTGTTTTCGCAGGCAGCTGGTATCCGGGTACCCGATCTGAATTGACTCAAACCATATCTGAGTTAACCCTTCGGGCAAAAAAAACCCCGGTTAATCTACCTGCCGGCCAAAAATTAAAAGGCTTGATACTTCCCCACGCGGGCTATATCTATTCCGGTTTTACAGCAGCCCATGCGTCACATGTATTGAAAAAAAAACAATTTTCCAAGGTAATCCTGATGGGCCCGGATCACAGGATCGGTTTTAAAAATGGAAGTGTAAGTAACGCCGAGGCTTTTAAAACACCTCTTGGGCTGGTATACATTCACCCGAATTCTGCCGCGCTGAAGCTTCAAACCGATCTGTTTAAACATATACCTGATTCCGACCGGCTGGAACATTCATTGGAAAATGTACTCCCTTTTCTGCAATACTATCTGGAGGATTTTAAACTTGTACCATTGGTTCTCGGCCCCTGCAATATTGATCAGATCTCAAATGCCATAAATACAATTCTGACTAAGGATACACTGATTGTGGTCAGCTCAGATCTTTCGCATTTTCTTTCTTATTCCAAAGCTGTACAGAAAGACAAAAGCACCATTGATCTCATACTCGGCCTGAAATCCAGAGATCTGATGAACCAGGAAAATTCAGCCTGTGGAAGAATTCCGATCCTGATACTCCTCAATCTCGCTAAAAGGCATTCCTGGAAACCCTATTTGATCCATTATTCAAACAGCGGAGACCAGACCCATGATCGGTCGAGGGTGGTCGGTTATGCGGCAATCGCCTTTTTTGAAAATATTGCAAAACCGGCCAAACAGAAACCGGTATCTGAATTCAATGAAAAGCAGGGGCAGGCACTGATTAAACTTGCAAGGTATACAATTTTAAAAAAGCTTGGTTTAATATCGGATATAACAATCGATTCTTTTGAATCGACTGTCTCTGTTTCCGATTTTCAAATCCGCGGCGGCACATTTGTAACATTAACAAAAAAGGGCCGGCTTCGAGGCTGTATCGGGAACCTGGTTTCGGAAAAAACAGTCATCAGTGGTATCAAAACCCATGCTGTATCTGCGGCCTTCAGGGATCCGAGATTTCCTCCCGTTTCATTCGCTGAGATGGATGATATTAAAATTTCTATCAGCATTCTAACCCGACCGAAACCGCTTGATTATCAAGACGGTCCTGATCTTATTTCCAGGCTTCGTGTCAACGTGGACGGTGTTATTTTGAGGCAGGGAAAGGCGGAAGCGACATTCCTGCCCCAGGTCTGGAGCCAGCTGCCCCGGCCTGAGCAGTTCCTTTCTCAACTATGCCGGAAAGCAGGACTTCCCCAAAACGCGTGGACCAAAACAAAATTGGAAATCCAGACATATCAGGTTCAATACTTTGAAGAAAAGCAATGAAGCAGCCATATCAAGAGTCATTTTAGCTACAGGCATTTCATCTGTTGTTACCCAGCTTTTAACAATCCGTGAATTCCTTGCCCAGTTCCAGGGCAACGAAATTGTTATCGCCCTGATTCTTTTCGTCTGGCTGATTTTAGGCGGTATGGGGACTTTACTGGCCAGGTTTGCCGGCAAGAAGCTTAAAAATATTACTGTTCTTGGATATCTGTCTCTTATCCTGTCAGCACTTCCGCCGCTTCAAATGATGTCCATCCGTTTAACCAGGGACTTATTTTTCACTCATGGAAGCTCAGTCGGGTTTTACTCTATCCTGGGTTATTCGTTCTTTTTGATGTCGCCGTATTGCCTGATTTTGGGATTTGTTCTTCCGTTTAGCCTGTTTATCATTCGTTTAAACTCACCGGATTTTTCAGGAGCCAGGGTTTACATCATTGATAATATAGGCGATATCAGCGGCGGTATTCTATTCTCATTTATCCTTGTCTTCCTTGCATCCCCGATGCAGGCTGTGTTCATCTCAAACCTGCCTTTGGCGATCGCCGCATACATGCTTTTTCCATCAAATCGGAGACTTGGCTTAAACGCTCTATTCAGTATGTTTCTTGTTTTTTTAATTCTCCTGTCTGGTATGATTCTGGAACCATATTCACTGAGACCTAAAGAGGGTTTACTGGTACATTATCGCGAATCTCTTTACGGCCGTATCACCGTTCATAAAAATCGTGAACAGCATACTTTGTTTGAAGATAACGTTCCGGTTTACAGCAGTCATAACCTTGTAAACGCTGAAGAAACAGTTCATTACCCCCTTTCTCAAACCTTAAGACCGAAACATGTTCTTCTCATTTCAACAGATGGCGGCGTTACCAAAGAGCTGGATAAATATGCGCTTAACACAATTGACTACCTGGAAATTAATCCTGAAATTTTAAAAGTCATTTTTAAATATAACCTGGTAAAAAAAATACCCGCCTTAAACGCGATCAGCATGGATGCGCGCGCATATCTTACAAATACTGAAAAGGCATATGATGTGATCATGATCAATCTTCCTGAACCCTATACTTTTCAGCTAAACAGGTTTTTTACGCACGAATTTTTCAGACTGACCAGAAATCATCTGACAACCAACGGTATTTTAAGTTTTTCTGTACAGGGGTACGATAATTACATGCCCGAGATCAGGCGTCAAAAGATATCTTCCCTGCACAATACGGTTTCAGACACGTTTAAACATGTACTTCTCCTTCCCGGTCAGAAAATATATTTTCTTTGCAGTAATAAAATGCTGAACCCTGATATCCCGGTACTGCTTTCTGAGAAGAACATCTCAACTGAATATATACATGGATATTACTACGGCAATCTTACTCAAAAAAGAATAAATGATTTAAACAGCCTCGTGGATCTTGATACCGTAAAAAACAAAGATCTTATGCCCAATTTGATGCGCCTGGTGTTTTCGCAATGGTTTGAAAAATTTTCATCATCTCCAGTCCTGTTCTTAGCCATCCTGTGCGGAGTTTATCTTCTGTATTTCATTAGAATCCGTAAAGAAGAGTTTGTTATCTTCTCCACCGGGTGTTATACAATGGCTTTTGAAATTCTGGTTATTTTCGCGTTTCAAATTTATTTTGGCTATATCTATTTTCAAATCGGTGTGATCATTACGATTTTTCTAGCCGGTCTTTTACCCGGCGCGATCATCGGTAAAAAGTTCATCAGGAATGGAAGGACTTTTCTTGCTTATGGCGATTTATTGCTTCTTTTTTTTACAGGCTTATTCGCGTTATCTTTAATGACAGTCGGTGAATATCTGCCGATGGTGTTCTTTCTTCTTTTTGGTCTGGCCATTTCCCTCGTCTGCGGTTTTCAATTTCCCATTGCCCTGAACCTGCATAAAGACGACAATCCGGCGGCAACACGTTTTTTCTCGGCTGATCTGATGGGAGCGGCATGCGGTATAATATTTACAAGCATCTTAATGATTCCCTTCATTGGAATTCTTTGGAGCATTCTGGTATTATTTATTTTAAAATCGCTAAGCCTCTTAACTATTGTTGTTGGATTGAAAAAGTAAAGTAACTTATATTACATCCATTCATCGTCATCCTCTTCATCATCTTCATCCTCTTCGTCCCGGTATGCCTTCTTTTGAATCAGAAATCGGATAAAACCGAATACAGTTAAACCGGCAGCAAACAGAAATAAAAATTCATACATATGGAGAGACAGAAAAACGAGCCATGTTGACCCTTTTGTTAAACTATCATGCCAATTTTTTTCGAATTCATCATATGGCATCGAAAAACTTCTTTGTACAGCCGCTTCTATTTCATATCCATTTTTCAGCTGCTCCAGAATATTTAACAACCCTGATACACCATACTCTCTCACAATAAATTCAACAATACTTTTACTTTCTTCATACGAGAGAAAAAATAATTTTTCAGATACGGGAAACCTGTGTTTCAGATCATTTAATTGTAAAAGGCCGTTGGACATTACTGCCTGATCCAGAAAAAACTGACCCGGGCCTCTTAATATTTCTGCCGGACTATCGCTGACCCACTGAGCAATTCCTTCATCGAGCCATCTTGGAAGCAGGTTATTTCTTATATTGTGATGCAGCAGCAGATGACACATTTCATGTTTCATGGTGATAGGTATCTGAAACGGACTGCGGTTCATTTTTGAATAATCTATAATCACAAGGTTCTTTGATGGAAATGCCAGCGCTGCCACGTGTCTGTTACCTGATATTTCCCTGAATACTGTCGTGTTTTTAATCAGGACGATGATTGGCATGGGTTTCATTCTCCATCCAAACATTTTCTCCAATTCCTTTTTAATCTCCGGAAATAATTCGGCGGATTTTGCGGCAGCGGCCTTTAGAGGTTTTTCATACTGCACAATAACTTCAGATGTTCGAATGATGCCGTAATCAACACCGCACAATACTTGAAGGGGCAGGAAAAATATTATAATGAAGATGAGTGTTGTTTTAATGATATGGAATCGTGTCATTTTCATTTAAAGGAATGCTTACCAGGTAGGATAAGTTTTGAGTGATACCATGATTCATTGACGGTTTCGTAAAAAGTCCAACTTCTGCGTTGTGCTGCATTTCGCAATCATTCAACGTACTATAAGTACGCTTCATGATTACGAAATTTGCACGCCTTGAATTTGAACTTTTTACGAAACCGTCTCATTCGGACTTT
>JAUVGT010000417.1 GCA_030593645.1 Deltaproteobacteria bacterium | reverse complement strand
CCAGCCTTTTCATGGCGAGTTTCAGATCAATTCCCGGGAGATGTTCCGGTATGGAATTATCTTCTTGTAGTTTTGTAGTAATCTTTTCAGAGGCAACACTTCTGTCATCCTTCATCCATTTGCTTAAGACTGTAAACAGCTCTTTTGTATCTATCGGTTTTTTCACATAATCGTTCATACCCGCTGCGATGCACTTTTCACGGTCACCCTTCATGGCATGGGCAGTCATGGCAATAATCGGTAGATCTTTATTCTTAGGATCGGAACGAATCACCCGAGTGGCTTCATAACCGTCCATCTCAGGCATCTGAACATCCATGATGACCGCGTCATAATCATGTATTTTAATCGCTTCGACCGCATCTTTCCCATTGTCTGCCGTTGTAACCCGGATATTCACCGATTTCAGGGTCTCGGTAGCCACTTCCTGGTTGATTTCATTATCTTCAACCAAAAGGATATGCATCCCTTCAATGATCTCCAGGTGGTCATTTTCCCGCTGACCACTGTTTTCCTGAATAGTTACTTCTTCGAACTCATGACCAAATATATCCATCATCGTATCGAACAGAACCGACCGTTTGACCGGTTTCATCAGATACCCGTTGATACCGGTCCGCCGGGCCTTTTTACGTACATCTTCCCGACCGAAGGCCGTAATCATAATGATCGGTGTATAAATGATATTCCGGTTGGCCCGGATCATTTTCGAAGTGTCAATACCGTCTTTACCCGGCATCTTCCAATCCATAAGCACAAGTTCATATGGTTTTTTCTTTGCCGCTCGTTCCAGCTCCTTGATCGCTGCCTCACCGGATTGTACCGCTCTTGCCTTGAAGGTAAACGATTTTAATACCTCCAGAAGTATTTCGCTGGACCTGAGACTGTCGTCGACAATGAGCACTTTCTTTCCTTTTAAAGATTTCGGGGCAAGGTATCTTTTTTTCCTTTGAGCATGCCGTTTAAATTCAGCCGTAAAACAGAAAGTGCTCCCGCTCCCCGGTTCACTCTTGGCCCAAATCCTCCCTCCCATTAAACCGACAAGATGTTTGCTAATGGCAAGGCCCAAGCCAGTGCCGCCATACTGCCGGGTGGTGGAACTGTCCGCCTGGATAAATGAATCAAACAGTCTCTGAATCTGATTCCCCTCAATACCGATACCTGTATCGACAACGTCAAAACGAAGTTTGGCGGTTTTACCTGTTTTACCAACAGATTCTGCCCGAATGGCCACCTCACCTTTGCTGGTAAATTTGATGGCATTGTTGATCAGATTGGTCAGGATTTGCTTTAAACGTAGTGGATCACCCTTTAAACTACATGGTGTGTCCTCCGCGATCGATATGATCAATTCAATTCCTTTTTCAGCGCACTGGCTGGAAAAAATATCTGATATGGAGTCGAATATATCCTGCAGGTCAAAATACGTGTCGTCCAGGTCCAGCTTCCCGGCTTCGATCTTGGAAAAATCGAGGATATCATTAATCAGCCCAAGAAGCAGGTGGCCGGAATTTTGAATTTTCTCTAAAAAATCTTTTTGCCTTGCATCCAGCTGCGTCTGCAGAACCAGATTGGCGAATCCGATAATCGAATTCATGGGCGTCCGGATCTCGTGGCTCATATTAGCCAGAAATTCACTCTTGGATCGATTCGCAGACTCCGCTTCGGCCTTAGCCAGTTCAAGTTCATCCTGGGCTCGTTTCCGTTCGATTGCCGTGGACACCTGGTCGGAAACCGAAAGTAAAATATCCGCGTCCCTTTGGTTGTACCGTTCGGGATCCGTATAGCTTTGAACCGCCATAATCCCCATGACTTCCTTATTTCTCTTAAGAGGAACTCCCAGCCATTGTTTACAGGGCTCACCAATAAGAGTTCCCCCCTGCTTCCTATCAAGATCAATTAATTTCTTCTCTGAAACAAAAAAAGGCTCTTCCCGCTCAATCACTTCCCATGCCGTAATACCCGATGTGGATACGTTTTGAATCTCCTCATACACATCATCCTTTTGATCTACATAATAGGGATAGAAGATAATATCTTCTTTACGGTGATATATCCCGATCATAAAATTTCTGACATCAATGACATTACCAAGTGTACCGTGAATTGATTTGTACAGTTCATCCAGATTTCTCGTAGTATTCACTGCAGTGGCAATTTTGAACAATGTCTGATTTATTTCCTCACTCTCCTTGAGAGCTTCTTCTGTGCGTTTTCGTTCAATTGCAATGGCCACCTGGTCGGAAACAGAATTTAATATTTCCATATCCTTTTCACTGTAACGATCAGGATCTGTATAACTCTGTGCCACCATGGCCCCGATAATCTTTCCCTTGACTTTTAAGGGGACACCAAGCCAGAGCTCAGAAAATTTTCCGATGTCTGTAACGTTTTTATACTTCATATCATGTTCAACCATCTCTTCTTTTGTAATGAGCAACGGCTTACCGGATTTTATCAACTTGCTGGTAAGACTCGCTGAAAGGCTGGCATTTTCGATGATATCGATCTGGTCATCAATCTGGTCCGTGTCAAAAGGAAACGAGAGTGTATCTTTTTTCTCATGATAAACGGCAATATAAAAATTCTTAACATCAATGATGTGGCCCAGTATGCCGTGTATGGTTTTATAAAGTTCATCAAGATTGAATGTGGTATTGACCGCGTTTGATATATTGAATAATGCCTGGTTAACCGCCTTGCTTTCCTTTTCAGCGTCTTCAGCCCTTTTGCGTTCGATGGCTGTGGCCACCTGATCGGATACCGCGCTGAATATCTCAAGATCATTCCTGTCATATAGATTCGGATCATTGTGACTCTGGGCCGCCATCACCCCGATCACCTTACCCTTTATTTTTAATGGTGTGCCCATCCATATCTCAGATGGGGTTCCATAGTCTTTTTTATCCAACTCGTTCAATTTCAACAAATCAGACTTTGTAAATAGAATCGGTTTTCCGCTCTGAATCACTCTTGCGGTGGATGATGGATTTTTAGTATCACTTACATTTTTTATGATTTTTCCGACTTCATTCTTGTCCTTTTCATCCACATAATATGGAAATAAAATGCTATCTATTTCCTCATCATAGAGGGCAATATAAAAATTGGTGACATCGATTATTCTACCCAGAATACCGTGAATGGTTTTGTAGAGCTCATCAAGATTGGATGTGGTGTTCACGGCGTTAGATATACTAAAAAGCACTTGGTTGATCTCGTTGGAAAAATCATAGACCTGCTCAATCTCTTCCAGTTCATCTTTGATTTCATGAATCGTTTTAAACACCTGTGTATATGGCCGAAGTGGCTCGGGAATGCTGCCGGTGTCAATTTGATCTGAATCTATATTTATACCGGTATTCTTGATCAAACGCAGCAATTCAGGGATCAGCTGTTTTATATGCTCTTTTTTACCATGCCCAACATGTTTAGGGTGTTTATAATTTTGAGTCAAACTAACTTACTCCATTTTAAATCAAGAAGTGTCTGGATATGACCTTCGAGTAGTATCAGTTTTTTAACGTATGATTTTCTTTATCGATAATTGAAACAGATTCAAGTACATGGTTCAGAGCAGACTGGAGTCGTAATATTGAGCCATCAAATTCTTTGGTCCTGCGGTCTGCGATAACCGTTTCAAGAACACTTGTGGCTTTCTGTAGATCTATCGCGGAAATATTCCCGGCCACACCCTTTACCGTATGGGATAGTTTCCTGGCCCCGTCAAAGTCTCCGGCATCCAGAAAACTCTTTAATTCTTCGGCAACATTTGAATACTTGTTTTCAAACTTCTTCAATATCTGACTGAATAATTCAAAATTATTACCCAGTCTTTTCATGGCCGTACCCAGATCAATTCCGGGAAGATGATCCGGTATCGAATCATCTTTTTCCACTTTTGAAGATGTCTTTTTTGATGAAATGCTTCTGTCATGCTTGTTCAAGTTGCTTAAGGCAGCAAAAAGCTCTTCGGTATCGATCGGTTTTCTGACATAATCATTCATGCCGGCTTCAAGACAT
>JAUVGT010000313.1 GCA_030593645.1 Deltaproteobacteria bacterium | reverse complement strand
GAAGATGTCTTTTTTGATGAAATGCTTCTGTCATGCTTGTTCAAGTTGCTTAAGGCAGCAAAAAGCTCTTCGGTATCGATCGGTTTTCTGACATAATCATTCATGCCGGCTTCAAGACATTTCTCACGATCACCTTTCATGACATGGGCCGTCATTGCAATAATCGGCAGGTCTTTATTTCGGGGATCAGAACGGATCACCCGGGTTGCTTCATAACCGTCCATTTCAGGCATCTGAACATCCATGATTACCGCGTCATAATCATGTTTTTTGATCGCTTCTATGGCTTCTTTTCCATTGTCAGCCGGTGTGACCCTGATGTTCACAGACTTTAACGTCTCGGTGGCTACTTCCTGGTTGATCTCATTGTCTTCAACCAGCAGGATATGCATCCCCTCAATGGCTTTCATGTGGTCGAGCTTCTGCTCGTCTTCTCTATCCGAGATGGATACTTCCTCGAACTCATGGCCAAATATATCCATCATGGTGTCAAACAGAACCGATCGTTTAACCGGTTTCATCAGGTATCCGTTGATACCCGTCCTCCTGGCCTGCTTCCGTACATCTTCCCGGCCAAATGCCGTAATCATGATAATCGGTGTATAAATGATGTTCCGGTTGGCCCGGATCATTTTCGCTGTATCGATACCGTCTTTACCCGGCATCCGCCAGTCCATGAGCACGAGTTCGTATGGTTTTTTCTTTGCCGCCCGTTCCAATTCTTTTACAGCCGCGTCACCGGACTCTACCGCTTTAGCTTTGAATGTAAACGACTTTAATACCTCCAGAAGAATTTCACTCGATCTGAGGCTGTCATCCACGATTAGAACTTTCTTTCCTTTCAGGGATTTCGGGGCAAGATACCGCTTTTTTCTTTCAGCATGCCTTTTAAATTCAGCGGTAAATGAAAACGTGCTCCCGCTTCCCGGCTCACTCTCGGCCCAAATCCTCCCCCCCATCAAGCCAACCAGGTGCTTGCTGATGGTCAAACCAAGACCCGTACCCCCGTATTTTCGGGTGGTGGAGCCGTCCGCCTGAACAAATGAGTCAAACAGCCTGTGAACCTGGCTCGATTGAATGCCGATACCGGTATCGGTAACGGTAAACCGGAGTTTTGCTGTTTGATCTGTTTTACTGATAGATTCGGCCCGGATTGCCACCTCGCCGTCGCCGGTAAACTTAACGGCATTGTTGGTCAGATTGGTCAGAATCTGGCTTAAGCGCAAAGGATCACCTTTTAAACTGCATGGTGTATCCCCTGCGATCGACATAATCAGCTCAATTTCCTTTTCAGCACATTGGTTTGAAAAAATATCAGATATGGAATCGAATACATCCTGTAAATCAAAATGGGTGTTGTCCAGATCCAGTTTTCCGGCCTCGATCTTGGAAAAATCAAGAATATCATTGATCAGTCCGAGAAGCAGATGACCCGAATTCTGTATTTTTTCTAAGAAATCTTTTTGTCGCGCATTCAGCGGAGTCTGCAACACAAGGTTGGCAAAACCAATAATCGAATTCATGGGCGTTCGAATTTCATGACTCATATTCGCCAAAAACTCGCTCTTGGACCGGTTGGCGTTTTCAGCATCCACCTTGGCCAGTTCAAGTTCATCTTGTGCTTTTTTATAAAGAATAATTTGTGAAATCAGGCTGGAGAATATTTCCAGGGGCCGAATGGTTTCCTGGGTCGGCTTTTTACCGGATTTTGATGTGTCTACCGAAATCGCACCAATCATCTCACCTTTTTCATCGTTCATTCGGACAAACAGATTATCTTCGTGATGCCAGGCGTTATCATTTTCAATATTGTTTTCTTTACCAAAGAATACTCCATCATACGCCAGGATCTCTTTCTTGGTGTGAGGAACATAGACCGATAACTGGCTTAACTTATCTCCTTGGGCGAATATGTTTTTAAATTCTTTCTTAGGGGCATCCAATCCCCTGACACCATCGATTTCTTCTACAGTAAATCCGCCAAATCCAATGATATCCCGATAGGGGGGTGTATCTTTGAAAAACGAAATAATAACCCTATTGTAATCCGAATATTCGACAATAGCCTTACTGATCTTCTTAAAAACAGCTTGCTCATCCTGCAAGGAAATCATAGATGCCGCGGCCAGACTGAACTGCTCGGTCTGTTCGGAAAGGGTTTTAAAGCGTTTCTCGCTTTCACGCAGAGCATCCTGGGCTCGTTTTCGTTCGATGGCTGTGGCCACCTGGTCGGATACCGAAAGAAGAATATCCGCATCTTTTTGACTGTAGCGTTCAAGATCCGTATAGCTTTGCACCGCCATAATGCCCATCACATCATTTTTTACCTTTAGCGGAACTCCGAGCCACTGCTTGCATGGTTCACCAGTGACTTCTCTTCCCAAATTCCTTGCTCTGTCTATGACAGCCTGACCGGAAATAAAGTAGGGTTTTTCCCCCTCAATCACCTCCCATGCAATTATACCAGAGGTGGATACATTATGAATCTCCTGGTACACGTCATCCAGTTCATCGACATAGTATGGGTAGGAAATGATATCTTCCTTACGGTTATATATTCCGATCATAAAATTTCTGATATCAACAATGTCTCCAAGCGATCCATGAATCGACTTGTAAAGCTCATTCAGATTATCAGTGGTATTTACAGCGTTCGAGATGGAAAACAAAACCCTGTTTATCATTTTACTTTCTTTTTCCGCGTCTTCAGCTCTTTTACGCTTTATGGCCGTGGCCACCTGATCGGAAACCGCATTGAATATCTCCAGGTCCTTTTGATCAAAGAGATCCGGATCATCATGACTTTGAGCGACCATGGCGCCGATAATCTCACCCCTGATTTTCAGTGGCGTTCCCATCCAGATTTCAGATAAAGAACCCATTGGTTCTTTATTTATTTTTTTAAAGTATTCCAATCGCTCCTGTTTAGTCAATAAAACCGGATTTCCGTTTCGAATAAGTAAAGCCGTAAGTGAGGCATTGTCAGGATCGCTTGCATTCTCAACCATACTGATATTATCGAGTCCTTTTTCGTCGACCGTATATGGGAAATCGATACAATCTCTTGCCTTATCCAATAAACCGATATAAAAATTGGGCAGCTCTATTATCCTGTTTAATATATCATGAATCGACTTATACAGTTCATCCAGATTTCGTGTGGTATTCACAGCAGTGGCAATTTTGAACAGGGTCTGATTTATTTCTTCACTTTCCTTTAGAGCCTCTTCGGTACGCTTTCTTTGAATGGCAATGGCAATCTGATCGGAAACAGAATTTAAAATTTCCACGTCTTTTTCACTATATCTTTCGGGATCTGAATAACTCTGGACCACCATGGCCCCGATAATTTTCCCTTTTATTTTTAAAGGAACACCGAGCCATAGTTCAGATGGGGTACCAGTAAATTCATTATAATATTTACTGGTACGGTCAAGCACTTCATTTTTTGAAATTAATAGCGGTTGCCCTGTTTTAATTAATTTACACGTTAAGCTTTTCGATTTACTAACGTTTTCGATAATATCGATCTGGTCATCCATCTTATCTGTATCAAAAGGAAAGGATATGTTATCTTTTTTCTCATTATAAAGTGCTATGTAAAAATTCGTTACATCTATAATCTCGCCTAGGATGCTATGTATATTTTTAAAAAGTTCATCAAGGTTGAATGTGGTGTTGACAGCGTTTGAAATGGAAAACAAAACCTTGTTGATTGCTTTGCTTTCTTTCTCCGCGCTTTCAGCCCTTTTCCTTTCAATGGCTGTAGACACCTGATCAGATACTGCACTCAACACTTCCAGATCCCTCTGATCAAAAAGGTCAGGATCTGTATAACTCTGCGCGGCCATGTATCCGAAAACCTGATTGTCGGTTTTCAATGGAACACCAATCCATACTTTCGATATTGTCCCAACCGAATTTGCTTGTTCAGCTGATCTGACAAGATCCTCATTCTTTAATAATAACGGTTTACCCGAAATAATAACATTTTTACCGACAGAACCCTTTGTTAATGGAATCTTCTTTCCCAGGAGATCGTCAAACTCATCGATATAGTAATCAAAAGAGATCGTATTCTCTTCCCGGTTATAGAGCCCAATAAGAAAATTGGTCATGTCGAGGACATCACTCAGTGAAATATGAATGGTCTTGTATAATTGATAAAGATCAGATGTGGTGTTCACCGCGTTAGATATGGCAAACAGTGCCTTATTGATCGTCTCACTCTCTTTAAGGGCATCTTCAGCTCTTTTGCGTTCAATAGCAATCGCCACCTGGTCGGATACAGAATTGAAAATCTCCATATCTTTTTCATTATACCTATTTGGATCTGAATAACTCTGTACCACCATAGTCCCGATAATTTGCCCCTTTACATTCAGGGGGACACCCAGCCAGAGTTCAGATGGAGTACCGGTCACTTCCTGATTATGTTTTGCCGCGCGTTCGAGCATCTCCTCTTTTGAAATTAAAAGGGGCACTCCTGTTTTTATGACTTTTCCGGTTAAGCTTCCTGATTTACTTGCGTTCTCTATAAATTCGGATTTGGGATCAAATTTATCCGTGTCAAATGGGAAAGAAATGATATCTTTTTCTTCATCATACAGAGCAATAAAAAAATTGTTCATATCGATGATTTTGCCCAGAATACGGTGCAGTGTTTTATAAAGTTCATCAAGATTAAAAGTAGTATTGACTGCGTTTGAAATACTGATCAGAGCCCGGTTGATTGCCTTGCTTTCCTTTTCTGCGTCTTCAGCGTGTTTCCGCTCAATGGCAGTAGCGGCCTGATCTGATACTGCAGTAAAAATCTCTAAATCATTTTTGTTATATAAATTCGGATTTGTATGACTCTGGGCAGCAATCACCCCGATAACTTCACCCTTTATCTTTAATGGTGTACCCATCCATATCTCGGATGGAGTACCATATCCTTTTTTATTTAAACGTTTCAGACGTTCCAGTCTTTCAAGTTTTGTCGATAGAATTGGCTTTCCACTTTGAATCACTTCGGCAGTGATGGAAGGATTACTCGGATCGCTCACATTTTTTATACTTGCGCCGGTGAAATTTTTGTCTTTTTCATCCACATAATATGGAAAATAGATTTCATCCTTTTCTTTATCAAACAAAGCAATGTAAAAATTGGTAACATCGATAATCCTGCCCAGAATGCTGTGTATGGTATTGAATAGTTCATCCAGATTTGACGTGATATTTACCGCATTGGATATACTGAAAAGGACCTGGTTAATTGCATTGGAATAATCATGTACTTTATCAAAATCGTCCAGTTTATTTCTAATATCAAGAATGGTTTTAAATACCGGTTTATAGGATTGAAGAGAATCCGGGAGTGTATCAGTATCCAAACCATCTGAATCTGTCTTTATCCTGCTATCTTTTAGCAGGCGCATCAATTTTTGTATATGCTGCTTGATAGATTCTGTTTTTCCATCATCGCGATCTTTGGGATTGATACTTTCTTTTATCAAACCGATTTCTCCTGATATGCTTTAGAAATGTGTGTATAAGATCTACTATCCGGTTACGTCATTGAAAAATATTACTTCAATTTTTTACTTTTTCAATTATGGCAACAGATTCCATTACCTGCTCCAAAGCAACCTGGAACCTCAATATTGAATCTTCATAATCCTCGTCCTCCCCCAGCTTAATAACCGTCTCCAGATTGCTGGTGGCTTTCTGCAGGTCTGTCGCGGCTATGTTCCCTGCTACTCCCTTGACCGTATGGGATAATTTCTTTGCCCCTTCAAAATCTCCGTTATCAATAAGTTCCCTTAACTCATCGGTAATTCCTGAATAATTATCTTTAAATTTTTTCAATATTCGACCCAATAATACAAAATTATTACCCAGCCTTTTCATGGCGAGTTTCAGATCAATTCCC
>JAUVGT010000327.1 GCA_030593645.1 Deltaproteobacteria bacterium | reverse complement strand
GAAGATGTCTTTTTTGATGAAATGCTTCTGTCATGCTTGTTCAAGTTGCTTAAGGCAGCAAAAAGCTCTTCGGTATCGATCGGTTTTCTGACATAATCATTCATGCCGGCTTCAAGACATTTCTCACGATCACCTTTCATGGCATGGGCCGTCATTGCAATAATCGGCAGGTCTTTATTTCGGGGATCAGAACGGATCACCCGGGTTGCTTCATAACCGTCCATTTCAGGCATCTGAACATCCATGATTACCGCGTCATAATCATGTTTTTTGATCGCTTCAATAGCCTCATTTCCATTGTCAGCCGTTGCAACCCGAATATTGACCGATTTAAGGGTCTCTGTGGCAACTTCCTGGTTAATCTCATTGTCTTCAACCAGTAGGATATGCATTCCTTCAAGGGCTTTCATATGATCGATTTCTTTATGATCACCATGATCACGGCCCGATATCTCTTCGACCTCATGACCGAAAATATCCATCATCGTGTCAAACAGGACAGACCGCTTGACAGGTTTCATCAAATATCCATTTATACCTGTCCGTTTGGCCTGGTTCCTCACATCTTCCCTGCCGAATGCCGTGATCATGATAATCGGTGTATATATGATATTCCGGTTTGCCCGGATCATTTTCGCGGTGTCAATACCGTCTTTTCCCGGCATCCTCCAATCCATGAGTACGAGTTCGTATGGTTTTTTCCTTGCCGCTCTTTCCAGTTCTTTAACGGCCGCATCACCGGACTGCACGGCTTTTGCCTTGAATGTAAATGATTTTAAGACCTCCAGAAGAATTTCGCTCGATCTGATACTGTCATCAACAATTAGAACTTTCTTCCCTTTCAGAGATTTCGGGGCAAGGTATCGTTTTTTTCTTTTTGCATGTCTCTTAAATTCAGCGGTAAAAGAAAATGTGCTCCCACTGCCCAGTTCGCTTTCGGCCCAAATCCTACCGCCCATTAGGCTGACCAGGTGTTTACTGATTGCCAGGCCCAGGCCCGTTCCCCCAAATTTTCGAGTCGTCGAACCGTCTGCCTGCACAAAAGAATCAAAAAGCCTGTGAATCTGGTTCGGTTTAATACCGATACCGGTGTCGGAAACGGTAAACTGAAACTTTGCGGATTGACCTGTTTTCTTGAGAGCTTCAGCCCGAATGGCCACCTCACCGGTGCTGGTAAATTTAATGGCATTATTAACCAGGTTGGTCAGAATCTGTTTTAAACGCAAAGGATCGCCTTTTATACTGCATGGCGTATCAGAAGCTATCGATATGATCAATTCAATACCTTTTTCAGCGCAGCTGTTGGAAAAAAGATCGGATATGGAATCAAATATATCCTGCAGATCAAAATGAGTGCTGTCCAGGTCCAGTTTGCCGGCTTCGATCTTGGAAAAATCGAGAATATCATTGATTAGCCCGAGAAGCAGGTAGCCTGAATTCTGTATTTTTTCTAAAAAGTCCTTTTGTCTCGCATCCAGTTGGGTCTGCAGAACCAGGTTGGCAAAACCGATGATCGAATTCATTGGCGTTCGGATTTCATGGCTCATGTTTGCCAGGAACTCGCTTTTGGATTGGTTGGCGCTCTCGGCTTCAGCTTTGGCCAGCTTCAACTCTTCCTGGGCTTTCTTATAAAGAATAATTTGTGAAAACAGACTGGAAAATATTTCCAGGGGCCGGGCAGTATCCCGGGTCGGCTTTTTACCGGATTTAGAAGTGTCGACTGATATCGCACCGATCAGGTCACCCCTTTCATCATTCATCCTGACTAACAGATTATCTTCCGGGTGCCATGCATCTTCTGAAACGGTTATGAACTCTTTTCCAAATAACACGCCTTCGTTCCCCAGTATTTCTTTTTTGGTATGAGGGATATACACAGAAAGGTGACTTAATTTGTCACCCTTTTTAAATATCCCGTCAAAAAAACTCTGAGGCCTCTCTATCCCCCTGATACCATCAATCTCTTCTGATGTATACCCGCCAAACCCGATAATATCCCGATAGGGAGGCGTATCCTTTAAAAATGAAATAACGACCCTTTTGTAATCCGAATACTCGACAATGGCCCTGCTGATCCTGTTAAAAATGGCCTGTTCATCTTGCAAGGAAATCATGGAAGCCGCTGCCAGACTGAACTGCTCGGTCTGTTCGGAAAGGGTTTTAAACCGTTTTTCACTATCTCGCAGTGCGTCTTGCGCCCTTTTTCGCTCAATCGCCGTGGCCACCTGATCGGAAACCGAACTGAAAATTTCAATATCTTTTGGATTGTAAAGATTCTGATTGGTATGGCTCTGGGCCGCCATGACACCGATCACTTCACCTTCGGTTTTAAGCGGAGTTCCCATCCAAATCTTCGCAGTAGTGCCATAACCCTTTTTTCCCAATCGTTTCAAACGATCCAATATTTCATCTCTTTTTAATAGAATCGGTTTCCCGTTTCGGATCACATCTGCGGTAAGAGAAGAATTCTCCGGATCGCTGATATTTTCGATCGATGAAACAATCGTTTTATCGATTTCATCCACATAATATGGAAATGTTGCAGAATCAGTCTCCTGATCATATAATGCGATATAAAAATTTTTTAAATCGATTATTTTGTTTAATGCTTCATGAATGGACACATAGAGTTCATCGAGGTTTCGTGTGGTATTCACGGCGTTGGATATTTTAAATAAAACCTGGTTGATCTCTTCACTTTCCTTGAGCGCCTCTTCGGTCTGCTTGCGTTCGATCGCAATGGCGATCTGGGCTGAAACAGAGTTTAAAATATCCATATCCTTCTGGCTGTACCTATCCGGGTCTGTATAGCTCTGAGCCACCATAGCTCCAATGGTTTTTCCTTTTACTCTTAAAGGAACACCAAGCCATAATTCAGATGGTGTTCCGGTAAATACCTTAAAATATTTACTTTCAGGATCAAGCACTTCTTTCTTTGAAGTTAATATGGGCTGCCCTTTTTGAATTAATTTACCGGTTAAGCTTGTTGATTTGCTTGCGTTTTCAATAATATCGATCTTGTCATCGATTTTATCCGTATCAAAGGGAAAGGAAATAATATCTTTTCCTTCATCATACAATGCAATGTAAAAATTCGTCACATCGATGATGTTACCGAGTATATTGTGTATGGTTTTAAAAAGCTCATCCAGATTAAATGTGGTATTGACAGCATTTGATATTGAAAACAGAACCTTGTTGATCGCTTTGCTTTCTTTTTCCGCGTTTTCTGCCCTTTTCCGTTCAATGGCCGTGGCCACCTGATCAGAAACCGCGCTCAATACTTCCAGATCCCTCCGGTCAAAAAGATCAGGATCCATATAACTCTGTGCGGCCATGTAACCGATTACCTGATTATCGGTTTTCAAAGGAACACCAATCCATACTTTCGATATTGTTCCAAGCATATTTTTCTGTGCAGCTATTCTCTCAAGGTCTTTATTTTTTAGAAACAGCGGTTTACCTGAAAGAATTATATTTTTACCGATAAAGCCGTCTGCTAATGTAATTGTTTCCCCCAGAAGATCATCGAACTGATCGATATAATATTCAAAAGCAATGGTATTATCATCTCTGTTATATAATCCGATGATAAAATTGGTCAGATCGAGTACCCGGCCGAGAGACTTATGGATAATTTTGTACAATTCACTAAGATCAGGTGTGATATTGACCGCGTTGGATATTGTAAACAGGGCTTTATTGATCGCCTCGCTCTCTTTCAGGGCGTCCTCAGACCTTTTCCGTTCAATGGCGATGGCGATCTGATCGGATACCGAATCCAGAATATCAATATCACTGTCATCAAACAGATCCGGATCGGTATAACTCTGTGTGGTCATGACACCGATCACTTCATTATTAACCATCAGAGGGACCCCGAGCCAGGCCACGGAAGGCGTACCGACGGCAGTACCTTTACTGGTCCTTTCCAGCAGCTCATTTTTATTAAAAAAAATCGGTTTGCGGGCCTTGATTAAGTCACCGGTCAATGATGGTGAATCGTCTGATATCACAATATCATCGATAATATCTTCAACCTGATCCACCTCATCAATATAATAGGGAAATGAAATTTTATTTTCTTCCCGGTTGTAGAGCGCGATATTAAAATTCTTTACGTCAATAATTTTCATCAATGAAGAGTGGATCATCGGATACATTTCATCCAGGTTGGTCGTGGTATTGACCGCGTTGGATATTTCAAACATCACACGGTTGATCTCCTCGGCCCGCTTTCTCTCCTGGATATCCGATATCACACCTTCGATTCTCTTCCTGCCGTTATCCCCTTTGAAAACACGCCCTTTTTCAAATAACCAGCTGAATTTTCCATTTTTTTTAATTATTCTGTATTCGGCAGTATAACCGGATAAATTTTGAATTGCATCCTGAATTGTTTCCTGGACCTTCTCACAATCATCCGGATGTATGATTCCGGACGTAAGCCCGGTTTTCATGACATCTGATTCTTTGCTTTTATGATCTGAAAATATATTGTCAATTTCTTCCCGGTTGTAACCGGTAATCATCTCCACCGATGGGCTGAGATAGATAATTCCCCGGCTGCAATCGAGAGTAAAGATAATTTCGTCAAAATTATCTACAAAGTTTCGATAACGCTCTTCGCTCTCCTTAAGCGCGTCTTCGGTCTGTTTGCGTTCAATCGCGATGGCAACCTGGTCGGAGACTGAATTTAAGATACTAACATCTTTTTCATTGTACCTGTGAGGATCAGTATAACTCTGAACCACCATGGCACCGATTACTTTCCCTTTTACCTTCAAAGGGACACCGAGCCACAGTTCGGATGGAATTCCGATGGATTTTTGATTATACTTCTTTAAATGCTCGATCATTCCCTTTTTTGATATCAACAATGGTTTTCCGGTATTGATTACTTTACTGGTCATGCTGACAGACTTGCTCGCGTCCTCGATGACTTCGACATCAGGATCAATCTTGTCCATGTTAAATGGAAAGGAAATGGTATCTTTATCCACATCATAGAGGGCAATATAAAAATTTGTAACATCGATGATTCCCCCCAGGATGCCGTGGATGGTTTTGAAAAGCTCATCAATATTGAATGTGGTGTTTACAGCGTTAGATATACTGAAAAGTACCTGGTTGATCGCTTCGGAATAATCGTGCTGCCGTACAAAGTCTTCCAGGTTGTCTTTTATGTCGCTAATTGTCTTGAATACGGGTTGATTTGACTGCTGCTTATTCTGCTTTTGATTGACAACAGAGCCTCTTGCCTCCCGGCATATACCGTCATCCTTTACCAGACGAAGCAGTTCATCCATCTGCTGTCTGATATGCCCGGTTATATTATTACCACTTTGTTTTCCGGAGTCATTTTTTTTTCGCAAATTTCACTCTCACCCTTTATGAACCTATACCTGTATTGCATGCACGATTATTACTATATTCAGTATAACACAGATTGAAGATCTACTTTAAAATTAAAAAACATGTATTGACGGTCTCGTAATCCGCCGTAGGCGGACCAACTTCTGCGTTGTGCTGCATTTCGCAATCATTCAACTCCCCTGTTAAATAAAAAGACAGATTTAACAGGGCGGGTCCGATAAGTACGCTTCATGATTACGAAATTTGCACGCCTTGA
>JAUVGT010000321.1 GCA_030593645.1 Deltaproteobacteria bacterium | reverse complement strand
TTCATATCGCGGTTCTATTCTTTGGTTTGGCAGGCTTATTTGGTAAACTGTTATCTTTACCGCCCACGATCATTGTGCTGGGCAGGGTCTTTTTTGCGATGATCTTCTTAATGTTAATCATTGCTTATCGAAGACAGAGCTTCAAACTTGAGCGAATAATGGACTATGCGGCTCTAATAATGCTGGGAGCGATACTCGCACTGCACTGGGCAGCATTTTTTCAATCCATCCAGGTGTCCACGGTCGCCATCGGACTACTCACTTTTTCGACCTTCCCGATGTTTGTTACGTTCCTTGAACCACTCCTATTTAAAGAACGGATCCGATTCATTAATGTGGTTCTGGCGCTGGTCACTTTTGCGGGTGTCGCGCTGGTGGTACCCAATTTTGAAATAAAGAACACTATGACCCAGGGAGCACTGTGGGGCATTTTATCCGGTTTTACATTTGCCCTGCTGACCATACTCAATCGAAAATATGTTCAAAGATATTCAAGCCTGATTGTCGCGTTTTACCAGGATGCCGCGGCAACACTTGTACTCCTTCCCTTCCTGTTTATATTAAATCCTGTATTAAACGTGAAAGACATCCTGCTGCTGGGCCTCCTCGGGGTGGTCTTTACAGGTATCGCCCATTCACTCTTTATCAAAGGCCTCACCCGCGTTAAAGCCCATACCGCGAGCATTATTGCCAGCCTTGAGCCGGTATACGGCATTCTCGCGGCGATTTTACTTTTCAGCGAGATCCCATCCTTACGTGAATGCCTGGGCGGCATGACCATCCTGGGAACCGCGTATTATGTAACGATAAAAAAGTGATAAGTGATCACTGCCCTTTCTTATAATTATCAATAAAAAAATCGTCGATAATTCCCTTTTTTTTCAAGGATTCTCCGAAAGCCCTGGCCGATTTCTTATCCGGGAAATGAGATAATTTCACCTGGAACCATTTTTTATTTTTGCCCACGGCAGTTACCCAGAATGCGTCCTGACCCTGTGCCTTTAGCTTTGATACCATTTTTTTCGCGCGTTCAACGTTTTGATACGATGCAACCTGAATGGTAAAGCGATCTTTTGTTTTAACGGGTTTGATCGTAATTGGCTTTTCCACAACCTGCTGCGGTTTTTTCGCAAGATGTCCCACAGTATTTATCACAAGAAATCCGATACCGATTGCCAGGACCGCAAGGGCAGAGACAAAAATGATTCGCCTTGCCTTTTTTGAGCCCCTGATCATAAGAAAGGATCTCTTCACATTTTTAAGTCGATCTCGGCCTGCTTTTTTGGATCTCCCTGAAAAGGCGATCATTCGTTTAAGCCCTTTCGCGACGGGTAACAAGATACTGATTTTTTCAGGTATAACGGGTTCCGGAGGAGGAGGATTGAAAGCCTCCTTCGCGTGATTTAAAAAATCATCATTTATCCCGGCAATCAGACTTCGGGCTTTTTTGAAAAGCGGTGCATTTCGTTCAGTTTCAGGTACCCATTGGATACAGGCCGCAATGCCTTTAATCAAATTCTCCTCATCCGCGCCCGCTTTGAGTGCGCCAAGGTAGACCTGAAGTGCCCACTCGTCCGCCCTGCCTTCGCTGATAAAAACCGCGGAAAGCTCTTTAACTACTGAAAGCGCCTGATTACCGCCTTTATTTAATACTCTTCGATACGTCTGAAGGGCCTCAAAATCTGTCCGTTGGTCCGTAAGATAGAGCCGGGCTAAGAAAATCTGGATCGGACTATTTTCAGGCTGGGCTTCTCCAATTCGCGCGGCAAGTCCCCGTTTTCCCCTGCCAAGCAGGCCTTTTGCGGCGATCTGCCGAAGCCAGTTTTCAGCAACCTCTTTGTCCTCCGGGTGTGACTTCAGGTAAGATACGATAAAGATCTCGGAATCCAGATCCTTCAATGGCCGGGCAAGATAAAATCGGGCAATTTTTCCGGTAAGATCAAAGGAGCTTTTCTTTTTCAATCCGGGCGAAAAAATAAAGCTCTCATATACACACACCGCTTTTTTAAAAGACTCTTCCGCCTCATGTACCCCCGAATCTCTTTCCCAGATCTCGGCTTCCCTTGTCAGGCGTTCCACCATCCTTTTGCCGGTCCAGTTCATTATCCAGCCGGTAATCAGATAAATGAATAGCAGTATCGAAAAAGCCGGCAGTATAAGCCATTTCAAACCAATCTGACCCTGAATCGACGGTAGAAACCAGAAACAGATCAGCCCCCCCGTAACGAGGGAAAACCAGATTCGAAAAGATATATTTCTGAATGTTTGAATCATCTATTTTACTGTGTATTTACGTTTGTTTTCGGTTGTTTGTCCTTTTGACACACGGTCTGCCCTTTACGAAGGACCACTTGAACCGTTTTCCCGTTTGGATCATCGACTTCACATCCGGTCAGCGGATCCACATTTTTAAACTCAATATTCGAAGGCCGTGTAAATTCTCTTGGCGGATCGCCGTCCGTTGCCTTCAGCATAAAATAAGACCAGATCGGTACCGCTGCCCGTCCGCCTGTGATTCCGACCCGGTTTGAAGCACGGAGTCCCTTTTTCCTGTCATAACCGACCCATACCGTGGTACATAAAGACGGTGTAAATCCCGTAAACCAGGCGTCAAAATAATCATCCGTGGTGCCAGTTTTTCCAGCGGCCGGAAGAACAAATCCAAGGCTTCGTACCCTTCGAGCGGTTCCCGCATCGACCACCGCCTGCATCATGTTGACCACCTGATAGGTTATCGCGGGATCCAGTACTTTTTCACCAGCCACAAGATGCTCTTCCAGTATCCGCCCAAACGGATCTTCCACACTTTTGATGATAAATGGCTTATGCCGGACTCCGCCGTTAGCGAAAGTTGCAAATGCTGAAGCCATTTCAAAGGGCTTGACTTCCGATGCCCCAAGGGCGATGGAGTATACCGGTTTAAGACGGCTCTTGACTCCGCATCGTTTAGCCACCGAAACCACGGCTTTTGGATCTGTTTTTTCAACCAATTGTGCCGCGATGGTATTAACCGATTTTGTTAAAGCGGTTTTAATAATCATGGGACCGGAATTTTTCTTACCGAAATTTTTAGGGGACCAGTTTTTTGCGCCCTTTATTTTTATGGTCACCGGTTTGTCAATCATGACTGTGGCTGGATTCAGGTTGAGTTTTTCAAATGCCGCATAGTAGACAAAGGGCTTGAATCCGGAACCCGGCCGGCGTGAACTTTGGATCGCGCGATTGTACTCGGTTTCAAAATAGTTTCGGCCGCCGACAATGGCTTTAACAGCGCCCGAGTTTGTGTCGATAGACACAAGGGCACCCTGGGGCCGTTCGGCTTTCTTGAGGTCTTTTTTATTATCTGTTGTTTCTTTATTCGCTTCCTTAATACCGATCACTTTATCAAGATCGGACAGCCCTTTTTCAACCGCATCTTCTGCCCAGGCCTGAATCTGCGGTTCAAGGGTGGTGGTGACCTTCAGTCCGCCGTGATAAACGGCTTCCGGACCGTACCGATCCTCAAGTTCCCTGATGACTGCATCCAGAAAATAACTCCCGGTCCTGGAGGCCAATGATTTTGGTCTTAATTGAAGTTCTTCCCGGGCCGCCGCGTCACTTTCCTCTTTCGTTATATATCCCGTTGCAAGGAGCCGGGAAAGCACCACTTTTTGCCTGTTTTTTGCCCGTTCAAAATGAAGATACGGATTATACCTGGCTGGGCCCTTGGGTAACCCCGCAAGAAGGGCAGCTTCTGCCAGGTTAAGCTCCAAAGCGGATTTCCCAAAAAACTTTTTAGCCGCCTGCTCAATCCCATGCGCGCCGACACCAAAAGGGATCTGGTTGATATAGGCTTCCAGGATCTCATCCTTGGTGTATTTTTTTTCAATTTGGATCGCCACAAGGAGCTCTTTGATTTTTCTTATGTATGTCTGTCTAAAGGAAAAAAACAGGTTTTTCGATAACTGCTGAGTAATCGTTGAAGCCCCCTGAACCTTTCCTTTGATAAAAAGAGTAATATACAGGGCTTTTAAAGTCCGAAGTTTATCAACCCCATGATGCGTTCGAAACCGATGATCTTCAGTTGCGATCACAGCATTGATAAAATGTTCTGATACCAGGGTGAGGGGCACCGCTTCTCTTCCACCAATAAGCATGATTCTTTCCTGGCTGGCTGAATAAATCTCAGTGGGCGGAGTTTCAATGATCCGGCTCAAAGGATCAGGAACCTGTGGAAGATCTTTTAGAATGATAAAAAAATAGGCCGCTCCAAGGAGAGCGCATATGCCGGCCGCACAGAGCAGAAAATAAAAAAGAGCCAGGAGCTTTTGAATAATCTTCATAGTAATGCTCATCAAGCCCCTCCTTCTTCCCGCTCAATACTTATTTCCGGAGTAACATCTTCAAGATCCTCTTCAATGATGCTATCGGTATCCTCCATTTCCTCGATTGGCTCACCGGCTTCCCCGGTCATGGAATTCGGATCGGGTGAGTCGATCCCTTCCGTTTTTTCAGAATCTTCACCCGTACTTTCCTCACCCGTGGAAAGGATATCGATCGGCTGTTTTTCTTCAACCTTTTTTTCCGTTTGAATAGTCTTTCCGCCTCTTTCAAGGGCGTTTATGATATCCCAAACGGCCCATTCCTCTCCCTCAATCAGTACAACTTTTTTTTCTGTTACAGTCACAAACTCAAATCCGATCTCTATAAAACCATATATCACTTCGTCGGAAATACTGACCCGTTGAATCCTGCCATGCATGGAAAGGAGCTTTTCCGGCTTGGGAATGATACCCTGTTTAATGCTTTCCGGCAGCGCTGACAAAGCCGTAAAAAAGCTGATCGAAGAGTAGATTCGGTTTTCGAATCTTGGGTAGTTTTCAAGAGAACCTTCAAGCTCGGTTTCAAACTGTTCCATATGAGTTAACAGTGTGGAAGGAATTTCAAGCATTCTCAGGGAACGGTTTTCATCGTTTAAGAGATGAACAATCAGCCCGGGTTCAGCCTTATTCAGATATGTCCGGTCCCATTCGCCCTGGTTGTATAAATCTAAAAGTTCAAAGGGGGATATGATCTTAAGCGCGATGGTATTGGGAAGCTTCAGATACAGCCGCTTGAATTTATCCGGCGAAAGCATGGCACCCTGATCCTCTGTCAGGCTCCGGGCGATCTCATTAAGGGTTTCCGCCTTTTTAACTTCGCGCCGATATGCTTCCCGGTTGATAATAATCTTTTCAAGCGTCTTCCGGGCAACCGTCATCTGCTGCCCTTTCTCCCAAATCGCACCGGATTGAGGCCGCATATCATTTGTAGACACAAGGTAGGACCCTACCGCCTTTTCCATCCAGTCAAATCGAAGCTCTAAAACAAGCGCCGCGAAAATGAAAATAAAAAGCATCACCGGCCGCACTGAAAACACACGCCTCAGCCATTCGGTTATATTTTTCGGTTTTGACCAGCTCATGAATGATGTCCCGACCGATATTAACCCACGGTTATTGTCATAGAAATCATATTCATAGCCGATAGCGGATGATTAGTCAAGGCAGGCAAAAAAATATCAGTAATTCCCGGTGAACCTATAAAATATTGATAAAATTGAATATCAGCAGATCATTACATTTGTCTTACGTAAAATCTGATGGTTTCGTAAAAAGTCCGAATTAGACGGTTTTGTAAAAAGTTCAAATTCAAGGCGTGCAAATTTCGTAATCATGAAGCGTACTTATAGTACGTTGAATGATTGCGAAATGCAGCACAACGCAGAAGTTGGACTTTTT
>JAUVGT010000182.1 GCA_030593645.1 Deltaproteobacteria bacterium | reverse complement strand
AAAAAGTCCGAATTAGACGGTTTCGTAAAGAGTTCAAATTCAAGGCGTGCAAATTTTGTAATGATGAAGCGTACTTATCGTACGTTGAATCATTGCAAAATGCAGCACAACGCAGAAGTTGGACTTTTTACGAAACCGTCTGTATTAACAAACTGGATTTAATATGCTGAGACAGTTATCATCTTATTAAACGGTTTTCAATAGATTGGATTTTAAATGGCCTTGAATCTTATAGACAAAGTCGAACTTATTGAAGTGGGTCCCAGGGATGGATTTCAATTTGAAGACAAAATTATACCAGTTGTTCTTAAAAAAGACATTATCTCCGGTCTTGTGGATGCCGGTTTAAAACATATTCAGGTGACTTCATTTGTCCATCCTGAGAAAGTACCTCAAATGGCTGATGCGGATGAACTGGTGAAAAATCTTTCAGCCCCGGATGATGTGGTTTTCAGCGGACTTGTACTCAACACCCGGGGTGTTGAGAGGGCTTTTGATTCGGGTCTCAAACAGGTGGAAGTTTCCATTTCAGCAAGTGACACACACAGCCGTAAAAATACAGGAATGTCTCTGGGTGAAGCCATTTATCAGGGGCAAAAAATGATCAAGCTTGCAAAGAAGCATGGCATGATCGTAAGGGCCGGGGTTCAATGTGCTTTTGGATGTGTGTTTGAAGGAAATATCCCAATCACTAATGTTATGAGAATATTAGAGAATTATATCAGCCTGAATGCGGACTCCCTTGTGATATCAGATACAACCGGTATGGCCAATCCCCTGATGATAGAAGCCTTGCTGGAGAAACTGCTTCCTGTAACAAAGAACATCCCGATTGCGTTCCATCTTCACGATACCCAGGGGCTTGGGCTGGTTAACCTGAAAACGGCTCTCGATAATGGAATTACCCGCTTTGATACTGCCCTTGGCGGTATGGGGGGCTGTCCTTTTGTTCTGGGCGCCGCCGGAAATATTGCCACTGAAGATACGGTTAATTTTTTGGAATCTTTGGGTATTCAAACTGAAATCGATATATCAAAAGTGGCCAAATGCACACTAAAACTGGAAAAGTTTTTAAACAAACGATTTCCGGCCAAAATGCCGCATATATTATAGAAAGAAGGGGTCAAGGGTTATAGGGGCAGGCCACTGTGCCTATCCTTTTGATGGGTTGAACCTTTAATTAAAGATGAACGCTTGTCCGCCATAGCCTGGGCGACGGTGGGTCCAACACTTGTCCACCATAGCCTGGGCGTCGGTGGATTGAACGCTTGTCACGCCATAGCCGTGGCGACGGCGGATCGAATAATGATGTCGCTTCGCTCCACAAAATTATAAAAAAATCTAATTTAGAACTTTGAATGATTATTTCTGCTTTTCCCAGATTCTATTCATGAGATATGAAGTTTGTGAATGAAGCTTCTTAGGGTGGGCTACAAAATGATTTGGATAAGATGAAGCTCTATATACTTACATATTCATCTTTGTTTTATTAAACACTCGAGTAAGATAAGATAAAGCGAAGCGCTTTCCGCATTCGACGTTGGACGTTGGACGTTGGACGTTCGATGTTGGACGTTCATCTTTTTCTTAGTCATGACGCCCGGTCATTATCTCCGGAATAACTTTTCAAATTCTTTATCATACTCTTGAATCAGGTTTTCCCAGGAATATTGATCCATTGATCTTGATATTTTTTCACGTTTTTCCTGGAATTCGGAAAATCGAGTAATCAGGATGGAAAGTTTTTCCACCAGGTCTTCCTGGTTTGAATAGAGAAAATCACGATGAAAGGTTTTTGGGATGATCTCCGGATAGGAGAGACGATCCGGCAAAAGGGGAATACAGCCGTACCGAACAGCCTCAACGACCGACATGCCGAAATTTTCCTGGTTGGCCGTACTGATAATGATTGAACCATTTTCCAGCCACCTGTAATATTCTTTTCTCGATTCCACATATCCGTATTGTACGATATTATTTTTAAAGCGTTCACGCGCGGTAATAAATGCTTTGGGACGTTTTTGAAAATTTTCTCCCAAAAGGGCAAGGCGAAATTCAATCCCCCTGTTTGAGATTTTCTCCAGTGCCGCAAAGAAATCATCCGGATTTTTATCAAACTCCCAGCGGTGGTTCCAGATAATCAATGGGGGAAGATCATTATTGAGCCGTTCTTTTTTCGGTTTCGCTGTCTTGGAAAACTTACAGCCCGGATAAAGCATGCCTGATTTTTTTCGGATCGCGTCTATGGCCCATTTGGGTCTGAATTCAGGCATCATATCCAGAAAACGGGGAAGGGTTGATAAAAACGAATTTAAATGTGTATGTGAATTGAACAAAATACGGTCCGCGGCAAGGGCTGTGGTGATATCGGTAAATCCGAACTGGTAGTCTATGGATTCACCCGGTTCAAGCGGATAGGATAATTGATTTTCATGAAAATAAACCAGGATTGGGAGATTGGGTTCGGCACTTAAAGCCTTCAGGTCGGAGACACTCATCAGATCCGTGGTGATCAGACCGTCGTAAGTCTTCATTGATCTAACTTTTCGTAAAAAATATAAAGCAGCCCCCCGCATCCGCCATTTCCAGAAACGGGAAGGGAGAGTGTAAAGATCGATATCGTGTGTGGAGTGTGAAACCAAACCGTCCGCGAAGTTTTTGTGCGATCCCCCGTAGAAAGGCTCCAGAAATAATAGTTTTAATGGGATATCCTGTTTATTCATCATCCTTGAATCCTTACATTTATAACCAGAATTCCTTCATAAATTCAGGGTACTATAGATTAAAATGATCGTTCCATCAAACTAAACCTGATTTTTTCTATAGTTTTTGATCAAAATGCCGATATCAACTTTGATGATCTCGTAAAAAGTCCGAATGTGATGGTTTCCTAAAGAGTTCAAATTCAAGGTTGGAAAGATTCATGTCTGCTAATAATGCTGAAAAACATCTTGAAAAGATCCTTTTTGTGGATGATGAGGAAAGTATCCTCGCGATCGCGTGTGAATTTTTTCGTCAAAAAGGCTACGAGGTGGTTACCGCTAAAAATGGACTGGAAGCCATCGACATGCTAAAAGAAAATACTATCGACTGCTGTATTACGGATATCAATATGCCGGAGATGGATGGACTGGAACTCGCGGAACATATTGCTGCCGATGATAATACAATTCCGATTATTATGATGACCGGGTATCCGTCACTGGATCATACGATCAGGACCATGAAAAACGGTGTGGTTGATTTTCTAATCAAACCGGTTAACCTGAACCAGATGGAAATGTGCGTGAGACGGGTTTTTAACCAAAGACGCCTGTTTGTGGAAAACCTGCTGCTGAAAAAGGAAGTTGAAAGTAAGAAAACGCTTGAAAGGCTGAATAAGGAACTGGTCGTTAAAGTTGATGAAGTCAAGACACTCAACAAAATATTAAGTAATTTTACATCAATGGGTACCACTTCTGATGTTTTTAAACGGCTGGTTGACCTGACGATTGAAATTACCCGGTCAGATGACGCGCGTTTTTATGTGATTAACGAGGATGTGAAAAGTCCATTTGAAGTGGCACGTTCAGCGGGAGACCGTGAACAAAACAGTGATCAAAAGGTGGTGAATATTCCACTTGATTCAACGAAAACAAGTGAGGAAAAAAAGTTCGATCAATTAATCATGGAGATTGCCTCTGATGAAATACCGCTTCTGATCACAAACAACAATGGAGCTCAAGGCTGTCCCGCTGACATGTGCTCGATCATCATGGTACCGCTCAAGATACGAGATAAGGTTTTCGGCGTTCTTGTTTCGGCCATTAAAGAGAATGATGAACGATATACTGAAAAAGATTTGTATTATCTCTCATTTATGTCCCAGAATGCGGCCAACGCGATTGAGAACCTTGCCCTTTATGAAAATATATATGAAAATCTGTTTGCAACCCTGTACGCGTTTGTAAACGCGATAGAAGCCAGGGACCGTTATACGCGCCATCATAGCAGCCGGGTGACCCAGATAAGCATTATGATCGGAAAGGCACTTGGATGCACATCAGAAGAAATCGATATTTTAAACTTTTCAGGTCATCTCCACGACATTGGAAAAATAGGCATCAGGGATGATATTCTTCTCAAGAACGGCAGGCTCACAAAACAGGAATTTAAAAAAATTAAAGAACATCCGGTCATCGGCGCGAATATAGTGAAACAGATGGGTCTTTGGGAAAAGGAACGTCAGGTGATCAGATGGCACCATGAGTGTTATGACGGAAGCGGTTATCCGGATGGGTTAACAAAAGATGAAATCCCGCTTCTTGCGAGGATTATGACGCTGGCCGATGTCTATGACGCCATTACGTCCGATCGAACCTACAGAAAAGAAATGCCGGAAGGCCGGGCTCTTCAGATCATCCAGGAAGGATCGGGTACCAAATTTGATCCCGAGATCGTTGATACATTTCTGGAACTTTACCATGAAGGTAAGTTTGCCCCGATAACCGGTTCAAATCCGGATGGACAAAAGATTTACACATCTGCCTAACCTGTTTTTTACTTCGGTATTCCGTTTGTGCTCCATCCTTTTATTTTATAGTATTCTTTTACCATTTTTTCAATCGGAACAACATTGTCCTTTGAGGGACCTTCTTTCAGGGGCTCATGAACAAATCGTTTGGGAAGAGTATCCTGGCTTGAATCCATACCAAAGTCGATGTTCAGCCTGCGTTCGGTTTCAATAATTTTTCTTAAAGACCTGTTTATCCGGTCGGCTGTAAAATTTAACCCGGTACCTGTTTTAAGAAGCCTCGCTGCAAATTCAAAATCGATAATATCCATACTGAGACCGATGTTTTTGCACATTGTCATGCAGTCGGTCAAAAGTGCCTGCCGCTCTGTATATTCTACCAGGGCGGCTTTGCCGTTATCAGCCAGTCTGTCTCCCGCGTCCCGTGTGCCAAATCGTTTTTCTGCTTCTTCATATCGGCCGGTGAGTTCAAAGAATGGCTCGGCGCGAAGATGATCCGCCCCCCTGGATGCTATGGCGTATGTCAGTCCAAAAGCCTTTATCCCTCTTGGATCACCACAGATCATATCCAGCCCTTTGACATGAAATGCGTATTCTTCAGTATTATTTTGGAAGTGTCGGGCAAGGCTTCTCGTACCTTCAGCAAATAAATCTCCCACGCCCTCTCTTTTAACAATCAGGTTTAATATTTTCTCTATGGTTTTTTTGTTCCCCCAGGTAAAGTCGAGCCCATCGAGGTCATTTTTATTCAAAAGGCCTTTTTGAACACATTCCATGGCCCAGCCGATGGTTTCGCCTGAGCTCAGGCAGTCAATACCCATTTTGTTGAGAAAAGCATTCATGCGAAGGGCAAACTCCAGATCATCATTACCGATCCGGGATGTATAACTGCAGAGGGTTTCATATTCCGGGCCTTCGCCTTCTGTATCTTTTGTTAAATAGTACCGTGAACAGTGAATATTGCAGTTAAAGCAGCTTTTGTTTTTAACCTTATATTTTTCTGCCAGTGTTTCACCGCTGATTTTATCCACATAGTCGCAGATTCCTTTTTGAAAATGGTTGGTGGGAAGAATTCCAATATTGTTCAAGGCATTCATCAGCAGGGTAGATCCTAAGGCCTTTCGCTGTTTATATTCAGGATGCTTCAGGATATTTTTGTCCAGCTCTCTGCACAGGTTCAGGTATTCAGGGGGATTTGCCAGAGAAACCCTGCCTCTTCCCCTGATTGCGACCGCTTTTAATTTTTTTGACCCGAAGATGCAGCCCATTCCGGTTCGACCGAACATACGGGAATTGTTGCATGCCACAGTTGCGTATTTAACCAGGTTTTCACCTGCCGGTCCGATGGCAGCCACCTGTACCGCGTTATCTCTCAGCTCTTCCCTGATGATGGACGTGGTTTCCCAGATATCTTTACCCCATAGGTGTTCAGCGCTTTTTATTTCAACATGATCATCGGCAATAAAGAGAAAACATTGTTTATCTGAACGACCCGTGATGATAATCTGGTCATAGCCGGCCTGTTTTATTTCAGGGCCCAGATGGCCGCCCGCGGCAGAATCTCCGAGAATTCCGGTCATCGGTGACTTACCGGAAATAGTGGTATACGCGCTTGCGCTAAGCAGGGAACCGGTTAAAGGTCCCACGCCCATCAGGAGCATGTTTTCCGGGGAGATCGGATCAGCATCTCTTTTCAGTTCGTCAAAAAGACGCATGGAATTCATACCCCGTCCGCCAATGGTTTCTTTCATGAACCTGGGGTCCGTTTTTTCCCTGAGTACCTGTCCGGAAGTAAGGTCCACCCTTAAAATATGTCCTGCATAACCGTGTATCATGAATACTCTCCTTTGCGGCCTGGTCGGTTGAATCCGTTCTGCTGTTTAACCGGGATGAAATCTTTTTTTTCTTCTTTTTCGCGCTTTCAGACTTTCGTGTTTTCTGTTTTTATGAAGAAGAAGCCAGCCATTTTTCTCGCAGCGCTTTTGTTGAGTCGATTACATATTGTAAACGTTTTTCTTCGGGCTTGAGGCCTTTGGCGGTTTTTTTGTATTTTTCCAGGCTTTTTATTCCGGAGGTCTTTTTTTCAAACCGGATGGCATCCATGGGGCATTCATGGATGCATTTTGGATTTCCGCCGCACAGGTCACAAACATGGGGGATCTCATTGGTGATTTCAATGGCACCGATCGGGCATTGTTTTTCGCATGTCCCGCAGTTTGTGCAAAGAGTGGGGGAAACGATGATCTGACCCAGCGGGCCGATCTCAATCGCGGATTCAGGACATTTGGAGCAATAGCGTTCCCTGCAGTGTTGACAAACCACGGGGAAATCGATACCGATACTCTCAATTTTTACCAGTTTAATCCTGGCACCGCTCCTGCCGACCTTCCCGGAATGAAAAAAAGAGCAATTGACTTCACACCGGCTGCATCCCGAACATCTGGCAAAATCGATTACAATCATTTTTCTTCCATCCTTTCGATCCTGTGAATCCTGTAATGGACAAGTCCATTAGGGTCGGGGCAGACAAACAACTGACCCGCCTTGCCGGTCCAGTCTCCTTTTTCGGGTTTTATTCTCTGGAGCAGCGGGAAAACAGGCATCATACTCTGCAGGGCCCACATACAGATATGCTTTCCATCGGGAATTATGATTTTCCCGCCATCAACAATAAAAGAATCCCCAATCAGCATGGGCTGATTACAATATCCGTCTATTTTTTCTACTGTGATTTTTAATTGATGCATCGTTTGCTCCTATCAGCGTATAATTGCATACATTATTGAAATACAAAGTGTATGTCAAGTGTATATCACCAAATCAATTCACATTTATCTCAATTTAATGATGATATAACATATTGTATATATAGCGTTATATAAATTTCCATAGTTTTGCTTGACAATAAATGTATTGTATACTAGTAACATACTGGTTGGATTCTGAAAACCCCAAAATCTTGTATTGATAACAATGAAATCCATAAAAAACGTTTCAGAAAAGAATATATCCCTGACCGACCAGGTTCATAAGGAACTTCGCCATTCCATCATAACAGGGGAAATGCCGGGCGGGACACGATTGGTGGAATCGACTCTTGCATCGGAAATGGAAGTCTCCAGGACCCCTGTGCGAGAGGCTTTGCACAAACTGGAACTTGAAGGGCTCTTGTATTCCATCCCAAGGGCAGGATATATCGTTGAAGAAATGTCTGAACACGATATCCGGGACCTTTTTAAAACAAGAAAGGCCGTGGAGCAGATCGCCGCAAAATGGGCCGTTGAATATATTACCCCGGAAGAGCTTCAAACTCTTAATAAGAACCTTGATATGTCCGAGGAGATTTTCAGGACCGGGCAAATTGGAAAAATGGCTGAGTTTGACACTAAATTTCATAAGGTGATTTACAAAGCGGCTCGCAGTAAATCCCTTTACCAAATCTGCAAAACTCTGGGTGATCACACATTAAAATATCGTATTGCCCTGATCGATCTCCCGGAGATGGCAAGAAGAACAATAGATGATCATAAGAGAATTTATCAGGCCCTGTTTGAGAAAGATTCAGAAGAACTGGACAAGGCGGTACAGCACCATATGGAGCAGGCAAAAGTGAATATCATCGATCTCATGGAACGACTGCGGCACGAGTCATTTATGCCATAGAGCGCGGTCGGTCATTGGAAAGCTGAACATCCAATAAAAAAAACACCAAAAAGGAGGGGGAAATGAAAAAACGGATCCAGGTTATTTTAGTTTGTCTGGTTTTAATTTTTACGGCAAATGCCGGTTACAGCGCGGCACTTCCGAAGGTTATTCATATCGGAAACGCGGGTTCATTTACCGGGGACGCTGCCGCACCATGCATGGAAATTTATAATTCCGCGCAGCTTGCCGTGGACGAATGGAACGCGAAGGGCGGAATCAACGGTGTAAAAATTAAGCAGATTATGGGAGATGACGCGCTTGATCCGGCACAAGGAATCAACGTGGCAAACAAATTTGCGTCCGATAAAAACATGTTTGGAGTTATTGGACCGCCGGTGAGCCATGTTGCCCAGGCGACTTTAAAAATTTATGGAAATAACAATCTTGGCTGTATCACCACCGCTGCTTCAAAGCCTGAACTGACAGAATCCGGTTTTCATCATTTTTTCAGGGTCAATGCGAGAAATGATGCCCATGGGTGGAATTGTGCGCTGTTTATGAAAAAACAATTGAAAGCCAAGAGAGTGGCTGTACTGAATGAGAAGGTCGCTTACTGCGAAAATATGGCCACACAGACCATTATGGGACTCAAAAAGCTTGGAATCAAAGATATTTTTCAGGACACCATTGTGGCGGGAGCAAAAGATTTTTCTCCGGTGCTCACAAAGGTAAGAAGTTATAAACCCGATGTTCTTTTTTTTATTGCCACCGCGGCTCCAGACCAGGCCATCGGGGTGAAACAGGCCAAGGAACTCGGGATTAAAGCGGTATTTTTCGGTACCGAAGGGGCCCGTGACAAAAAAGATTTTATTGAAGCATCCGAAGGCGCGGCAGAAGGCGCGTATGTCTATCATTTTGGCCCGGACATTTACTCTATTCCCGCGGCCAGGGGATATGTAAAAAAATACGAGAGTAAATTCGGTTCCCTTTCAGGCTTCGGTCCGCCGGCATACGAGGCCATGAACATCCTTTTAACCGCAATCGACACGGCCGCGAAAGACGGGAAAATGGATCGAAAGGAAGTCATTAAATATTTATCTCAGACCCGGAATTACAACGGGATACTCGGATTTCCCATTACTTTTGATCAAAAAGGTGATCTGAAAGGCGGGGCAACTTATTTCTTCCAGGTCAAAGGAAACGATTTCAAGCAGGTCGCAGTAATGACCGGGCAATAGAGCCAGATACGCATGGAAATCTAAGGTTGACGGTTTCGTAAAAAGTCCAACTTCTGCGTTGTGCTGCATTTCGCAATCATTCAACGTACTATAAGTACGCTTCATGATTACGAAATTTGCACGCCTTGAATTTGAACTTTTTACGAAACCGTCTCATTCGGACTTT
>JAUVGT010000035.1 GCA_030593645.1 Deltaproteobacteria bacterium | reverse complement strand
ATTCTTCCAGATCATTTTTGTAAGCGCGGCAGGTATTCAGGGAATATCCTTTTTCTGCAGAAAGGGATTCGATGAATGACCTGATCACTTCTGTTATTTCAGGATGTATTTTCAAAAAATTATAACCATTTAAAATTGATGATCTCGTAAAAAGTCCGAATGAGACGGTTTCGTAATCCACCGTAGGCGGACCAAATTCAAGGCGTGAAAATTTCGTTATCATGAAGCGTACTTATAGTACGTTGAATGATTGCGAAATGCAGCACAACGCAGAAGTTGGTCCGCCTACGGCGGATTACGAAACCGTCAAAATTCCATCAGATCTTCAAGTTCTTTCCAGTTTCTTATTTCAATAAACGGGTGCTTTTTCCTGTTCCAGGGCTGATAAAACAGGATAGGTACGATTCCTGATTTTTCAAGTAAAAAACAGGTTTCAAGCCTGTCCTCAACAAAATATTTCATACGGTTTTCGAGCAGAACGTCAACTTTCCCTTCAAAGGTCCCCGTTGCGATCACCTGAATTCGATCGGGTTTAATATCTAAAGATTTGAATAACCAATTTTGAATATGATCTGCGGCAGGTCTGGCAGTCACAAACAATATTTTTTTATTGTGCCTGCCGATTCTTCGCAGAACCTCGGGCGAACCATTAATTGGTTCTAAGTTACCGTTATAATTACCTTGTACTATTTTTTCACTGATATCTTCTAAAATCTGTGTATCGATTTTAAGACATTCCTCGAGTGAATAGCTTGTAATATTTTTGTACCTGATCCATTTAATATTAAATTCATCGCGTGCTATTTCAATGAACAGCTTCATTGTATCGGCAACAACCCCGTCAATATCATATGCTACTGATGCCGGATCAATCATTCAAATACCTGAAATAAGGTCTAATATTATGCGGCCCGGTGTGTTTTTTTCTTTAATCTGGAAATCCGGCGTTTGTATATTGTTGCCATCTTTTTGTCTTTTGATTCGATCGCAGCTTTACGATGTGATTTCAACGCATGAATTTTCTTCTTAATATCACGAACCACATGGCTTGATTTTTTAACTTTTTCATCAACGATCCCCTTGGCGGCTTTGATCGCCTCAAGCAGTTCAGCCTTGTTCATCCCGTGAACCCCGATGATTTCCGGAATTTCCTTTGCAACTTCTTTCAATTCCTTCACGGTCATTTTATCCAGGGGTTTTTCCTGGGTTTTTTTTTCCTTTTCAGCCATTTTTCTCTCCTTTTCATGTGCTGTTATACAACGCACAGGCGGAGACTGAACTAGCCTCCGCCGATTTGGTTTTTTAATTTTCTCAAATCATTTTGCATACTCATTAAAACTTTATTAAATAAACTATATCTCAATATTATGTCAATAACTAAAATGTATCGTTGATTCAGATTATCAGCTGAAAGTTGATGATAGATAGAACCCGCTGCTGAATCACAGTCCCATTTCTTTCATCAGTATTTTCATATCTTCCCAGACATCTCGTTTCTTTTCGGGATTTCGAAGCAAATAGGCAGGATGGTACGTGGGCATGACCTTGATCCCCTTGTATTCATGAAACCTCCCCCTGAGTCTTGAAATATATTCTGCGGTACCAAGGAGCGACCTGGCAGCCACAGATCCAAGGGTGCAGATATAGTCAGGTGAAACAGCATCAATTTGTCTGACCAGATACGGCATGCACGCTTTAATTTCCACAGGTTCCGGGTTTCTATTTCCCGGCGGTCGGCATTTAATGATATTGCAAATGTATACCTGATCACGGGACAGATTCATTGCCTGTATAATTTTTGAAAGGAGTTGACCTGCCGCCCCCACAAACGGTTCGCCCTGTTTATCCTCCTCACTTCCGGGTCCTTCCCCGATAAAAATCAGGCGAGCGTCAGGATTACCAACTCCAAAAACAATATTGGTGCGATTCTGGGCAAGTTTGCAGCGGTCGCATTTTCCAAGGCCATTAAAAATATTCTGAAGGGTATCCTTTAATACACCCGTTTTTGTATTCCACGAATCAAGTGTGTCCAATTTACTGTCCGAGCAGTCAAAACCCTTCCACCCGGAATCTTGCAGAACCTTAAGTGAATGTTTTATTTCTTCAACAACTTCCGAAATATTGTAATTATTTATCATTATCAATCTCTGCATACCATTCATCATCACAAAACCGATTGTTCCAACAAAAGCGAACCCACACCGAAATGGGTCCCTAAAAAAAAGTCTTTTGAAATCGCTTACTATAACTCCATTACCCTGTCCAGTATTATATGAGCCACTTCTTCTTTTTCCATTTCCGGAATAGCTTCTTTCTTACCATTCCTGTAAAACAGGGTCACAACATTGGTATCCGACCCAAAACCTGAGGATGAAGTTCCGATCAGATTGCCGACAATAATATCGAGGTTTTTTTCCTTAAGCTTCTCAGCGGCATGCCTTTCAAGTTCCCGTGTTTCAGCTGCAAAACCCACCAGAACCTGGTTATTCTTTCTTTTACCAAGCTCTTTTAAAATATCATCGGTTTTCTCCATTTTTAGAACCAGTTCATCTTTCGTTTTCTTTATTTTATGTTCAGCCTGCACCAATGGGCGATAATCCGAGACAGCCGCTGTTTTAATAATAATATGGCTCTTGCCGGCATGTTCATAAACGGCCTCTGCCATTTCGATTGCTGAACCGATCTTAATAACATTAATATTTACCGGCGAAGGAAGGCTGGTCGGTCCCGCAATCAGTGTGACCTCTGCACCCCTGTGCTCTGCGGCCCTTGCCACGGCATATCCCATTTTTCCAGTTGATGGATTACTGATAAAACGAACAGGATCAATCGATTCCCTCGTGGGTCCTGCGGTTACAAGCACATTTTTTCCTGAAAGATCTTTTTTTGAAAGACAGCTAAACACCCTGTCAACGATTTCCTCAGGTTCAGGCAGTCGGCCGGGTCCGGTGGTTCCACAGGCGAGTTCACCTGCGCCGGGCTCAATGATAAAACAGCCATCATTTTTTAAAACGTTTAGGTTTCTCTGAACGGGTTTGCTTTCATACATATGCGTATTCATGGAAGGGCAGATACAGACAGGCGATGTAACCGCCAATATAAAGGTACTTAAGGCATCATCCGCTACGCCATTGGCCAGCTTGCCGACCATATTAGCGGTTGCCGGAGCAATAATCACCACGTCTGCTTCACGTGCCCAGTCAATATGCCTGATCGACGCGTCTTCTGAATGATCAAAAAGGGTGAAGCAAACCGCGTGCCCTGACAGAGCCTGGAAAGTGAGTGGCCCGATAAAAGAACATGCGTTTTTTGTCATCATGACCCTGACGTCACCGCCCTGCTTAACAAGCAGTCTTAATAACTCAACACTTTTATAAGCCGCGATACCGCCGCATATTCCAAGTACAATTTTTTTGTTTTTCATTCCATTTTTCATCTTTTCCGCATATCCCTATACCCACGTAATTTGATGTTTTATCATTGACGATCTCGTAAAAAGTCCAACTTCTGCGTTCTGCTGCATTTCGCAATCATTCAACTCCCCTGTTAAATAAAAAGACAGATTTAACAGGGCGGGTCCGATAAGTACGCTTCATGATTACGAAATTTGCACGCCTTGAATTTGGACTTTTTACGAAACCATCAGCATTATTCCTTTAAAAGACCCGATCCGGATTCGTTTGTCATGGGCGCAACCCAAATCTCAACCAAAGTATTGTATACAGTCGCTGTGATGTTGATGACGCACCAGCGATTTTCCTTTTTAAACATCATAATCGTTCGTGGTGATTTGAATGAACCCAGCAGGCGCCAGTTATCTTTTGTCATATTGACTTCAAAAAATTTGATCAGGGAATTTAATTCCACCCTGGCTTTCAGCACAAGAACGCCCGCGGATAACCCTGCGGTTTGATAAACAAAGGAAGACTTCCTGTCGAGCTTCAATTCACTGGGTATCAGAACATCTCCAAAATCATAATATGAAGGCGCAGATTTTTGTGTTTCAGGCACTTCTCCCTGCCGGGCGCTCGTGTTTGTCTGATCAGACAGCGCGGAACAGCCCATAATAAGAAAAACAATGATAATCAAAAACGCTGAATATTTCTCAATAAAGCAATCCTTTTTCAGTTCCTTCATCACTAACCCTCCCTGCCGGAATTTAAAAACGATACTGTACAGGATTTCAAAAACTCCCCTTAAACCCAATTTTGGCGTTGGAGAAACCCGCCTGAGGCGGATCAATCCTTGACGGTCTCGTAAAAAGTCCAACTTCTGCGTTGTGCTGCATTTCGCAATCATTCAACGTACGCTCAGTACGCTTCATGATTACGAAATTTGCACGCCTTGAATTTGAACTCTTTACGAAACCGTCTAACTCGGACTATTTACGGAACCATCAATCCTTGAAACCACATTTTTAACGATGTTCCACCTGTTTTAGCTGTTCCATATATATATTATACGTATCTCTGATACCGTCAATCAGTTTAATGGCGGGCCGCCAACCTGTTTGTTTTATTCTTGAAATATCTAAGAGTTTTTGCGGCATACCATCCGGTCTTGTGTTATCCCATATTACTTCGCCATTGTATTCCACAACATTCCTTGCCGCTTCCGCCAGTGAACGAATGGTTAAGTCCTGTCCTGTACCTATATTGATGTGGGTTACCGGAATATTGCCGTCTTCAGTGTTTGAATTGGAACATAGCATATCATATTGTTCATCCGAAATACTCATTAATACATGGCCGGCCTCTGCCAAATCAGACACATGGAGCAGCTCCCTTCTTGGAGCACCGCTTCCCCATAATCGGACAACAGTTTGAATGTTGGATTTTGCCGTCACTGAATTCAAGGACAAATCTTTCCTGATGTCTTCAGGAATAGTGCCAAACATAGATTCGTCTTTTTTAATCATCTCCCAATCTCCTTTTAAAGCAAGCTGTGCAAGATGGAATTTACGGATAAGGGCGGCCAGCACATGTGAGTTCATCAAATCATAATTATCCCCCGGGCCATATAAATTGGTTGGCATCGCGCATCGATAGTTGGTTCCATATTGTCTGTTATAAGCCTCGCAAAGTTTAATACCCGTAATTTTTGCTATGGCATAGGATTCATTCGTGGGTTCAAGCAGACCGGTAAGCAGATACTCCTCTTTAATCGGCTGTTTTGAAAGTCTCGGATAAATGCACGAACTGCCCAGAAATAATAGACGCCGGATCCCCGCTTGATAAGCTGAATGAATGACATTGGTCTCTATCATCAGATTATGATAGATAAAATCAGCGGGATACGTTTTATTTGCATGTATACCGCCCACTTTAGCAGCTGCCAGTACAATATATCCGATATTCATACTATTAAAGAAGTTCTTTACAGCTGTTTGGTCTGTTAAGTCGAGTTCGCTGTGAGACCGGGTAATAATGTTCGTATACCCTTTATTTTTCAGGCCGCTCACAAAAGCCGAACCGACCATACCCCGATGACCGGCAACATATATGGGTGTGTTTCTTTCAATGGGTTTATTTTTTTCCATATTCAGTTTCACTTATTTTTGTTAACACCAAAACAAACCCCTACTCAAAATAATCAAACGTTTCAAACCCTTGTTTTCGGCAGAAATCATCCTTCTTAGCCTCTTTAAGGTCCGCGGCAACCATTTCAGATACCATTCCCTTAAAGGTTCTGCGGGGTTCCCAACCCAGTTTTTCCCTGGCTTTACCTGCGTCTCCGAGAAGGGTTTCAACTTCGGTGGGTCGAAAATACTTTGGATCTACCAGTACAATGTCTTTACCTGTTACTTTATCGATCCCCTTTTCGTTAATGCCGTCTCCTTTCCATACCAGTGGAATATCAAGCTCCTTTACGGCAATATCAATAAATTCTTTGACAGAATGCTGTTCGCCGGTGGCAATCACATAATCTTCGGGTTCATCCTGCTGAAGCATCAGCCACTGCATTTCAACATAATCAACCGCGTGTCCCCAGTCCCGCCTGGCATTCAGGTTTCCCATGTAAAGACAATCCTGAAGACCGAGTTTAATTCTGGTCAGGGCGCGTGTAATCTTTCTTGAAACAAAAGTTTCACCGCGCAGTGGTGATTCATGGTTAAAAAGTATGCCGTTACACGCGTACATATTATACGCCTCACGGTAATTTACAGTGATCCAGTACGCGTATAATTTTGCAACTGCGTAAGGTGAGCGCGGGTAAAACGGTGTGGTTTCCGTCTGAGGCACCTCAAAAACCTTACCGAACAATTCGGAAGTGGAAGCCTGGTAAAACCGTGTCTTTTTTTCAAGTTTTAATATTCGGATGGCTTCAAGTAAACGCAACGTTCCCAATGCATCTGTATCGGCAGTGTATTCAGGTGTTTCAAACGAAACCTTCACATGACTCTGGGCCGCGAGATTGTAGATTTCCTGGGGCTGAATTTCCTGTATGATACGGATCAAATTTGATGAATCCGTAAGATCGCCATAATGCATAAAAAAACGGACATCTTTCTCATGGGGATCTCGATATAAATGGTCCACACGTGCCGTGTTAAACGACGACGCCCGGCGTTTAATACCATGAATCTCGTAATCTTTTTTCAGTAAAAACCGCGCGAGATATGCACCATCCTGCCCTGTAACGCCTGTAATCAAGGCTTTTTTCATATTTTTCTCCTGATCGAATCTGATTTACTGTATCGTTTTGTTTGAGACAGGTTCTAAAACATCATTCCAAAACAATCGTTTTAAAATATTCGATAGTCATTATTAAACCATCATCCAGGTCAGTTACGGGTTCCCAACCCAGCATTTTTTTTGCCAGCGAAATATCTGGTTTCCGCTTCATCGGATCATCCTGGGGCAATGGATTATAAACCAGTTTTGATTTTGATCCGATCATTTTTAATATCTTCCCGGCAAGTTCAACAATACTGTATTCACCCGGATTTCCCAGGTTCACCGGCCCGGTAAAATCATCCGGACTACTCATCAATCTTATCAACCCGTCGATCAAATCATCAACATAGCAGAATGATCGCGTCTGGGTTCCTTTTCCGTACACCGTGATATTTTTACCGGAAAGGGCTTGTATAATAAAATTGCTGACTACCCGTCCGTCATTGGGATGCATTCTCGGACCATATGTATTAAATATTCTTGCGACCTTAATTTTAAGTTTGTGCTGTCGGTGATAATCAAAAAAAAGCGTTTCAGCGCACCGTTTGCCTTCATCATAGCAGGAACGCGGTCCGATGGTATTCACATTTCCCCAGTAATCTTCGGTTTGCGGATGAACCATCGGATCGCCATATACCTCCGAAGTGGATGCCTGGAGTATTTTTGCTTTCAGTCTTTTTGCCAACCCGAGCATATTAATCGACCCGTGAACATTCACTTTTGTTGTTTGAACGGGATCATTCTGATAGTGAATCGGTGACGCCGGACATGCCAGGTTGTATATTTCATCGACCTCAACATAAAGCGGAAAAGTAACATCATGACGGATCAATTCAAAATACGGATCATCAAGAAGATGAATGATGTTTTTTTTTGTGCCGGTATAAAAATTATCAACACAAACCACATCACAACCATCCTTTAAAAGGTGTTCACAAAGGAAAGAACCAAGAAATCCTGCCCCGCCCGTGACCATCACCCGTTTTCGAATATGCATGAGGTTCTCCCCGTATATAAAAATCCTTCACATGAAATACCAAGACCCAGAGACTTTTCAAATAATATGGTCTTTTGACTGATCCTGCCTTCCTCTATAACATAAAGCCGGTATTCATATCAACTGCCCGTATGTGATAAAATATTAATACCATATGTTTAAATGATAACATTTAAATGGTATGGTAAAATCTAAATGAAAATATTCTTTGGTGATTTTACAGCTAAATTATTCGGGAGACAATGCCATGACCAAGTATGTTGGAGCCATTGACCTTGGGACGACCAGTAACAGATTTATACTATTTGATAAACAAGGAAATATTTTCGATTTCGCACAGAAAGAACATAAACAAATATTCCCGCGCCCCGGATGGGTTGAACATGATCCCATTGAAATCTGGAAAAATACATGTTCAGTGATTAAAGAGGTAATGATTAAGACCGGTATTTCAACGGATCAAATTGATTCAATTGGAATTACCAATCAAAGGGAAACAAGTGTTGTCTGGAACAGGAAGACCGGAAAGCCCTATTACAATGCCATCGTCTGGCAATGCACCCGGACAGATAAATTATGCAAATCTCTTGTTAAAGAGTACGGTGAAGACTTTTTTCATGAAAAAACAGGCCTTCCGGTTGCAAGCTATTTTTCAGGGCCCAAGGTAAAGTGGATTCTTGACCATGTTACAGATTCAAAAAAAGAGAGTGACTCGGGTGATGTGCTGTTCGGCACCATTGAAAGTTGGATTATCTGGTGGCTGACAGGCGGGCCGGAAAAGGGATCTCATATAACCGATGTTACAAATGCAAGCAGAACCATGTTATTCAATCTCAATACCCTGGAATGGGACAAAGAGTTGCTTGATGCCATTGGTATTCCTGCTTCAATGCTTCCAAAGATAAAACCATCCATCGATTCAAAAACATGGGGAACAACCTTAAAAAACGGACCTTTTGAAGGCAGCATCCCTGTATGCGGTGCCCTTGGGGATCAACAGTCAGCACTCTTTGGCCAGACCTGTTTTTCAGAGGGGGAGGCAAAAAATACCTATGGCACCGGCTGCTTTTTGCTGTTGAATACCGGAAACACAAGAGTCAGGTCAACACACGGTCTCTTAACCACCATCGGGTATCGGGTTAATGATGAAAAAGCAGTTTATTGCCTGGAAGGTTCCATTGCCATTGCCGGTGCATTGGTTCAATGGATGAGAGATAATCTTGGCATCATTAAGGACGCATTCGAGATAGAAGAACTGGCAAAAACAGTTAAGGATAACGGAGATGTCTATTTTGTTCCTGCATTCTCGGGTTTGTTTGCCCCATACTGGCGTTCCGACGCCCGCGGAATCATTGCAGGATTGACAAGGTTTGCCAACAAAGGTCACATTGCACGGGCAGTTCTTGAAGCATGCGCCTATCAAACCCGGGACATTATCATGGCAATGAAAAAAGATTCCAATGTGGATCTAAAACATCTAAAGGTCGATGGCGGAATGGTCCTTAATGAATTATTAATGCAGTTCCAGTCCGATATCCTTGATGTGCCGATCATCAGACCGACAGTCATTGAAACAACGGCCCTGGGTGCGGCTTATGCAGCAGGACTTGCCACTGGTTTCTGGAACAGCACAAAGGACTTGAAAAACAACTGGTCAGAGGGTAATAGATGGGAGCCGACAATGACCGTGGAACATCGGGAAAAATTGTATTCGGGTTGGAAAAAGGCCATTGAAAGATCATTGAACTGGGTTTAAAATTTGAAGATATGTATTTAAAAAAAACCGGGGGATGCAATTGTGATGAGAAAAATTCGAAAGGGCGTTGATGTAATTCAGATGTTTACCAGGTGGTGAATAAAGTGCCTGGAAAAATAAGATGGTCTCATAAAAAGTCCGAATGAGACGGTTTCGTAATAAGTTCAAATTGACATACCCTAAAATTTAATTAATTAGGAACTTAATTTTCTTTAAGTAAGATAAATAAATATGAAACAACTTCTCATCGATTATCGGGCAGGTTTTCTCATAATCCAGGATAATCGCACGGGTGTTGTCAAAGGAAAAAATGGGGGCGGTTTCGGCTTGCATCTCAAAATAGTTTTTTCCGCTTCCCGGGGTTACTTCATCGATAAATATCGGCATAAAAGGAAGCAAATGGAAGTCATCTTTTACGTTTTCAGCAAGTCGTTTTACCCACTCTCTGGTAGATAGTTCCTGGAATTCATAACCAAATGAGCTGTAGAAATCCCAGAGTTGATGAATTTGAGTGGGTGCCGGGTTTACCAGGTGGAATACTTTCCCTAAAGCATCAGGATGAAGGGAAATAGTCAACAACGATTGTGCAGCATAATCCACCGGGACAGCATCCAAATGGTAATCAAAATCCGGATAAGCACCGGCAATGCAGCTGGCCCGCAACACACAATTCAGAATATCACTTAAGTTTGAAACCCCGGTTCGGCTGTCCCCTGAAATCAGGCTGGATCTGAAAATCACAACAGGCAATCCCTTTTCTCCCGCAGCCTGAACCATTTGGTCAGCCACCCATTTACTTTGGGAGTATCCGTAAAACAAACCTGACGGTTCCGGCAGATTATCAGTTTCCTTTATTATCTGCCCTTTTTTATGTTGGCTGGATTCATAAACAGCAATCGTCGAAATGTAAAAAAGATGTTTTAATTTAATATTGTGGGCCAGTTTTATTATTTCCAAGGTTCCAGAAACATTGGAGTTTTTAAGTAGATGGTATGGGTAGGACCAGTTGACAATGCTCGCATTATGGTAAACAGCATCTAGGCGCTGGGAGAGGTACAAAAAGACATCGTCTGCTAATTGCAGCTGTGGTTGGGCAAGATCACCGATCACCGGTATAATCCTGTTTTCATGTTTCGGTTTCCACAATGAATAGGTTTTCAGGTTTTGGATTATTCTCGCTTTTCCATCGGCCTGACTTTTGGCCCTTAACAGGCAATACACATTGGCACCGGTTTTTTCCAGCAGATTAAACAGCAAATAACCACCCCAAAATCCGGTGGCACCGGTCAGTAACACATTCCGAAGTTCCCCAGGGATTTTCGCTGCAGGTTTTAACTTTGAAAAACTGATTTGAAGGTCAAATTCCGCCTCTTTTACATAATCGATTTTTTCGTTTTTACGATAACCCGGTTTTTCACCAACTGATTTTTTTGACAATAGATCGGCTAATCGAGAAATGGTCGAATGGTTGAAAAATTCCTGCACCGTGAGTTTTGTCTTATATATTTCCTGTATTCGTACTATCATTTCCATGGCCAATAATGAATCGCCCCCAATTTCAAGAAATCCGTCATTGGCACTCACTTTTTCAACCTTCAGGATTTTTTTCCATAATTCTGCCAATTGAATCTCAATTGGGGATGATGGAGGCTGATAGTTGTCTTTTATCTGAATATTCCGTGTTATAGCCAATTTGGAACGATCAACTTTACCATTAGGACTTAGCGGAAATTCCTTGACCAAATGAAACTCGGCAGGTATCATATACAGCGGTAACATTTCTTTCATGTTCTCTCGAATCGTCGTAAGATCAATATTTGGAATATTGGGCCATGGAAGGATATTTGCGATCAGACGAGCTGATTTTTTCTGGTCTTGATCGAGTGTTATGGCACAATCCTGAATAGACTTATTCTGCTTAAGAACTTTTTCGATTTCTTCAAGTTCGATCCGGTTACCCCTTAATTTTACCTGATTGTCTATTCTTCCCAGGTATTCGATTTCCCCGTTGGGTAAATAACGGGCCAAGTCTCCGCTTTTATAGATTTTTTCAGGGCTGGTATTAATAAACGGGTTGTTGATAAACCGTTTGCGTGTCAGCTCCGGTTGACCGTGGTATCCTTTAGCAACACCTACCCCGCCAATAAAGAGTTCACCGGTTACACCGATGGGCATGGGATTGAGGTGCTCATCCAGGATATAAAGACGGGTGTTAGCCAGGGGACATCCCAAGTTTACCGGCCGGTTGGTTTCCAATTTCTTTTTACTCACACATAATGTGGTTTCAGACGGACCATAACCATTGTATGCGGCTTTGCCCCATTTTGTGAGTTGCCAGGCCAAATCATCCGTCAGGGACTCACCGCCGCTTAATAGTGTACTTGCGGGGTTCCCTTTCCATCCGGCTTGTTGCAGTATTCGCCAGTGGGAAGGGGTAGCCTGCATCACTGAAACCGGATGGTTTTCCAGGTAAGACTTTAATTGATTACCATCCTGGGTTATACTTGGGGGCAGTAATTCAATGGTTGCACCTTTGATCAAGGGTAAAAATATCTCGATAACCGCAGCATCATAACTTAAGGATGACATTGCCAGCATACGTTCCGTTGAATCCAGTTGAATATAACTATCCATCGCCATCAATACATTGGTTAATCCCGGGTGCATCACCTGTACTCCTTTGGGTACTCCTGTACTGCCAGATGTGTATATCAGGTAAACCATGTCGTCTCTTCCATTATAATCGTTCATCCATTGTTCGAATTGGATTTGCTCCGAAGCTGTAAGAGATTGCTCCATATTGTCCCAGTCTTTATCCAGAAGGAAAATTCCAGTATTTTTATTCAATAGAGAGCAATTCAGGTGTGATTGGGTCAATACTAGTTTAACTCCAGCGTCATTCAACATATAATTCAAACGTTTTCCCGGGTAATTGGGATCTAACGGCAAGTAAGCACCTCCAGTCTTTAAAATACCTAAGAGCCCGATAAACATTTCAAATGATCGTTCGCATAAAACACCAACCACACTATTGGGTCCGATTCCTTGTTTTTTCAAATAACAGGCGAGTATGGTGGATGAACGATTTAATGCTTTATACGTCAATTGTTGGTCATATAGACTGACAGCGGTTGCTTCCGGTTTGTTTTGGGCTTGTGACATAAACAACTGGTGTACACCAGCATCAAACAGGAAATCTTCCTTAGTATCATTCCACTGATAGACAATTTTTTCGATCTGTGTTTTTGCCATAATCGGGAGTTTAAAAACACTTGAATCGGGATGGTTGATCAGTTCGCCCAAAAAGAATTTAAAATGGTCAGCCATTTCTTTTATGATTTCAGACATGAAACTCTGGGTCTCGTATCGGAAAGAACATGTGATCTGTTCTTCCTCTTCCAGGCAAAAGAATGATAAACGAGCGGTATGAGGTGCCATATCAGCCGGACTTAATGGATAAATATTCAATCGATCCGATGAAGAACGAGTATTTGAATAAAATAGAAATAATGTGTCATAATTCACCCTATTTTCGGATATCGGCTGGTGATTATATAAGTATCGAATTTGTTCTGATGATGTATCCAAATTGGCACATGCCTCGGATAATAATTGTTTAAGCTGAGAAATGATCTCTCTTGCAGTTGAATGTTCTGTCAGTTCTGTTCGAATAATGGGAATTTTTTCCAACATCACTTTCTTTCGACTTTGAGGATAATAGATCGTATCCGAAATAATTACTGCAATCGGAATATCTTGTTGCCGGCAATAACGTGCCAGGAAAATCTGAAAAACACTCAAAAGTACACCGCCTAAAGTATTGTTCTCCAAATAGCCAAACTGTTCAGCTTTTTCTTTGATTTGTTGTTCTAAATGAAATGTGACAGTCGAGAATCGGTTTTTTCCAGGTTGGGTGCCGGAAGTTACAGCGGGCAGATTTAATTTTTGTGGTGCTCCTGCGAGTTGATTTTTCCAGTAGGCCAGTTGCCGGCTCATAATAGGTGCGTGATTTGCCGGTGGTAAATGTTTATTATCGATAAAAAAACGGATGACCCGATCCATTATTTTTCGTGCTGCAGGCATGTTAGAAATCAGTTCCGGATCTGCACTGTACAAGGATTCCATTGTGTTAGTATTATCCAGTACAAATCGTTTATAATGCAAAAGTTCCTCGGTGCTGTATTGTTGAAGAAAAGGATAGAGAGGGAAAAGATCACACGAGGACACATTCTCGATCAGTTTTTTCCATTTTTTAAAAGGCATCCGTTCTAATGGATAACCCATCTCCCATAGTTGTTTCGTCAGATCTGAAATCGTAAACGGGTGCCGGTTAAGTAGGTGAAAGGTTTTATTCAAACTGTTTTCCTGACTTGATATGGCAACTATTAATTTGCAGATGTAATCCACAGGAAGAATATCCAGATTGGTGTCATCTGCTGATATACAGCCTAATTGAATGCTCCCTTTGATCATCCGCAATAGGAAATCGGTTTCCTTCATGTCCCCGTAAAAAGTTGATCCCACTACAAAATCGAATCGATAAATATCAACAGGAAGTCCCCTTTTCTGTGCTACACGGCAAAGCTTTTCAGCCACCCACTTACTCTTTCCATAACCGCTTTTTAATCCGGATGGCTGTGGCAGGTCATTTTCACTCCATTCGTCACAACCTTCATATAACGGTAGGACTGCCAATGATGAGATATGGTGTAACACTTTTGTTTTTTTGTGAGCGGCAAAACGAATCATCTCCAATGTTCCGCCCACGTTTGCCTTTTTTAAGGTTTCATACGGTTTAACCCAATCTACAACGGCTCCGGCATGAAAAATAATATCGACTGTTTCCGCCAGCTCATCATACAATTCCTGTTCGCATCCAAATCTATCCAATGTCAGGTCACCGGATACAATTCTCACCCGGTCTTCGACCTCACAATCAGCCAGTTGATATTTGTGGATCAGGTCGTGAATTCGTTTCATTCCATTTTTATCATCTTCCGCACGAATCAGGCAGATCACATGAGCCTTGGTCCTGTTTAATAATTCCTGCAGTAAGTGAACTCCCAAAAATCCGGTTGCACCGGTTAAAAAAATTATGTTTTCTGTTCCCTTTCCCAAGGTTGGTGGGTTTTTCATGCTTTTGAATCGGATTGTTGGGTCGAGCCGGGCTTCCTCTTCCAGATCAAGGCGCTTTTTAAAAACTTTTCTATTTGATATAAATTTAGCCATCAAATCGATATTAAAACACTCCTGTATCGCTGATGAATCGATTGGTATATTAAAATGTTTTTCAGCCTTTTGTAGAGTTTCAATTAAGGCGATAGAATCGACCCCAATATCTTCAAAATGAAGTAAAACCTCTATTTCCGACGCTTCAACATCCATTTTTAGTGCAATCTCACTGGTTAACCAGGCAAGAGTGTCCTGATAAGAAACTGCTTTTGATATTCTTTTTGTATGGCCGGCCTGTATAACTGAAAGGTCAATAGGTTGAATGATATCTGTTTTCGGATCCGGCTTGTCTTTCGGCATCCAGCAATACTGCCCGACAAATGGATAAGACGGAAGCGATATTCTCTGTCGGTGTTTCGGATGAAACAGCGTTTCCCAGTTTATCTCCACACCCTCCACCCAAAATCGGGCTAATTTTCGTAAATTCTTCTTCTCCACTTTTTTTTCTATTGTATGAATTTGCCCGGAGAAAATCGATGAGGAGTCACCCGTAAAAGCATCCGGTAAAGACGGAATTGAATCTTCTTCACCATTCGCAACTTTTGTCATTAATTGTTTAAGTTTTTTTCTCAACTCAACCTTGCTTGAAACCACAATAGCCATTCGTTTCTCAAAATGATCTCGACCTGTTTGAAGTGTAAATGCAATATCTGACAAGTACGGTTTAACGTTTTTATTCAGTGATTGTTGATTGGATAAAAATTGGTGAAAGTTTTTCAGGTAACGATATAAAGATTTTAAGGTTTTTGCTGAAAACAAAATGGCCTGTGAATCTGCCGAAACATTTTGCTGTTGAAATTGGTCCTGATATTCCTCAAGAACCACATGGGCATATGACCCACCAAAGCCGAATGAACTAACACCCGCTCTGTTCGGGATAATATTTCCCTTTTCATCTATACTATTTTCCCAGTTTTTGGTTTTGTTAAGGATATAGAACGGACTGTCTTCAAGATCTATATAAGGATTTTGTTTTTTAAAATGTACATTGGCAGGGATTTTTTTCTGGTTTAGGGAGATAATTACTTTGATTAAACCGGCAATTCCTGCGGCAGCTTCCAGATGACCCATGTTCGTTTTTACTGAACCCAGACCACAGTGTCTTTTTATCATTGGCTTGTTGTTGATTTCATAAAGTTTTTTAAAGGCTTTTTTAAGCCCGTTAATTTCTATGGGATCGCCCAACGGTGTTCCGGTTCCGTGGGTTTCGATATAACTGATGGTATCTGGTTCAACCCCGGCTTTTTGATAAGCTTCCCGCAAGAGTTCAGCCTGAATGTTCTCATTGGGTGCTGTCAACGATTTGGTTCTACCTCCATGCTTGAGACTGCTTCCGCTAATCAGGCCATAGATAAAGTCGTTATCCCGAAGGCTCTGGGATAAAGGTTTTAATAAAACAACTCCGGTTCCTTCTCCCCTGCCATAACCGTTAGCAGATTGATCAAACGTTTTGCACAGGCCGTCCTTACTTAATACTCCGGCTTTAATTAACGATAGATGGGTAGTGGATGAAAGAATGATATTAACTCCACCGACAATCGCCTGGTCACACTCGCCACCAATAATCGCCTGAATCGCTCTGTGCACGGCCACTAGGGAACTGGAACAGGCTGTATCCACAATTTCACTGGGGCCATGAAGGTCCAGAATATAAGAAAGATGATTGGCCGCCATGGAGTGTGCGGTACCAGTAGCTGTATGGGTATTCACTGATACCCGGTTTTTTATCAATTCCTCATAATAATCAAAAGCCGATATACCCACAAATACACCGGTGTTGCTCCCGGATAGACTTCCTGGCGCATATCCGGCATCTTCAACCGTCTGCCATGCGACCTCCCAAAATACCCGATGTTGCGGGTCCAGATACTGAGCTTCAGCTTCTGAGATTCCAAAAAATTTAGCATCAAAATATTCTATATCTTTAATAAAACCGCCAGACTGGTAATTCTCTTCTCCGGTTTTTAAACCGGGCCTGTTTTTGGGGAAAGGTGTAATCAAATTCTTCCCATTTTCAAGATTTTGCCAATAAGAATGAATATCGGGTGAGCCCGGAAAACGGCATCCAATCCCAATAATTGCAATTGGTTCCTCCTTGGAATGATTTGATTTTTCCAAATGTCGAACCTCTTCAACGCTGCCCGTAATATATTCGCTTAATTTCCGTATGGTAGGGTATTCAAAAAAATGAGTCGGCGAGATTGTTTTACCGGTAAAAGTTTCCAGGACATCGGCCAAAGAAACGACCTCCAGTGAAGTCAGTCCATATTCTCCCAGGGGAGTATCAATATTGATCTCTTCGGGTTTAATATCGATTTGGCGTGCAATTTGTTCAATTATAATTTGTGTGGTTTCAAAGCTTGTTTTTTTCTTGGTGACGATAGAATCATTGATCACTTTATTTTTCTTATCATCCGTTTGTTCAATTTTTATCGGATTTACATATTGGGCAATGATATTCAGTTGTTTTTCTAGTAACCTGTCTTTTGTGGCTTGTCTTCTGAGTTTTCCACTGGTAGTGATTGGCAGACTTTTAGGAGTGATAAAAGTAATCAGCTGTGGAATAAGACCGAAATCTCGCCTGATAGCCATTCTTATTTGTCTAAAATCTTGTTCTGTTTCCTTTCCTTTCCCACTGTATTCAGCCACCAAGTAAAGTTTTTCCACGGTTTCATCATCCACTGAAAAGGCCACATTTCGTCCCATCCGAATTCTGGGCGTGCACCCATCCACGGTTTCTTCCAGGTCCTGAGGATAATAATTACGCCCATTTATTATTATAATATCTTTCAAACGACCGCAGATAAAGGTTTCGCCTTGAATTGTAAAACCCAGGTCTCCTGTTCTGAAAAATGGTCCTTTGCCATTAGATAAACGAGCCTCAAAAAATTTCCGGTTTAATTCCGGACGGTTCCAGTATCCATTGGCAACCGAGGGCCCCTTAAGCCAGATTTCACCCACGGATAAATCATTTACCGCCTCAAGAGTATCTGTATTGACAATTTTTAACTGATGATTATCAATCACTTTTCCGTTTCCAACCAAGGTTTTGGCATTATCATAAGGCGGTTTTGATAGAACAATTTGTTTTTCTTCGAGGGATTTTTTATCCACTTTACAGTAAATGGTTTTTCTTAACTTATAACTTCCGGCTGCCATTACAGTCATTTCAGCCAAGCCATAACCAGTATAAATCGCCTCTTTTCTGAAACCGTATGGCTCAAAAGCATTAACGAACTGCTTCAAGGTTTTTTCACGAATTGGCTCGGCGCCACATTGGGCAATTTCCCAACTGCTTAAATCCAGATTCTCTATCTTTCTCATAGCCGCATAACGTGCGCATAAATCATAGCAGAAGTTCGGACCACCGCTAATGTTTGCTTTATAGCGATTAATAGTCTTCAGCCAGCCAATCGGATTCCGGATAAAACTTTGCGGTAACATTAAGACCATTGATGCACCGGTATAGCAGCATAACAATAGGTTCATTACCAAGCCCATATCATGGTATAGCGGAATCCAGGTTACAAAAACAGAATTCTCTGTGGCTTCAAATCTTTGTCTGATTGCTTCAAGGTTGGCATGCAGATTTTGGTGATTAATCATCACACCCTTCGGCTTTCCGGTTGAACCTGAACTGTATTGAAAATAAGCGATTGTCTGTTTATTTTTTTTGGGGGGAACATATGGATATTCTTCAAGGCCGTCCATCCTTTTGATATCAATGATTGGAATGTCAAAAAATCGACTTTCCAAGGAATCTCCACTATTTTTAATATAAATATTCTTTTCGCTAACCGAATCAAATTGTTCGGCAATGGCTGAATCAGTAAAACAGACTGTGGGTGAGGACTCCTTGATGATATGCTCCAGCATTCGAATTGTATTTTGAGGCATAATAGATGGAACCGGAATAGCGATGATGTTGGAATAGAGACAGGCCAGAAAGCTGTAAACAAATTCAGGACAAGATGGATAGAGTATGATTGCACGGTCGCCTGGTTTATACCGGGA
>JAUVGT010000385.1 GCA_030593645.1 Deltaproteobacteria bacterium | reverse complement strand
TAAGTGTACTTTTGGGATCGCGTATTCTATGGGCATGGCGATATTCTTTTTTGCGATATCAGGTGCCGCACCAGTTCCCCCATAACTCCCATCCATGTGAACAATATGCGCACCCGCATAGTAACTTCCGACAGCCACCATATCCACATCTGTCGGTGTTGATACTTTTACTGATATCAATGCTTCAGGATTGATTGCTTTAATCCAGTCAAGATGTTTTTTATGGTCTTCAACAGAATATACACTGTGAAAAGGAAAGGGTGAAAAAAGAGAATTCCCCACAACTGTTTCCCGGATGGCCGCCACTCCCGGTGTCACCTTGTCTCCAAGCAGATGACCTCCAAGACCGGGTTTCGCGCCCTGGGCATATTTAAACTCAACCACCGGAGCGTGCAGTATGGTTTCCTCACGAACACCGAACAAACCTGTGGCAACCTGTGTAATGATATGGTCCGCGTAAGGTATGAATGCATCCGGATATCCGCCTTCACCGGTGCATGTCAGTGTGTTCAGACGGCTTGCCGCTCTTGCCCTTCCTGTGAGCGCGGAAAGTGAAGTTGAACCAAAAGACATGCCCCCGCTGTAGCACGGTAATGATAATCTTCGTTCCGGGCGGCCGTCATTTCGCTTATTCAGATCGAGTCCCGTGTCCATTTCCTCATTACTGATATTCAAAACGTTTGAAGGGTCTGACAGTTGAAATCGAATTTTATCAAATCCGCCGCCTGAATTTCCCAGCTTATATTCCAGATGGCCTTCAGGTAATTTCCCTGTTTCTGCCATCATCCAATGACCAATCAGCATTTCTGATGTCCAACGGTAATCACCCAGTGTTTCAAGGATCGGATTTTCCGCCAGAATCAGGGCTTTTTCCGGGCAATGATCAATGCAGAAAAATTCGTTTTCACGGCACTTAAACCCTATGCATTTATAACTCACCGGACGTATTGTTTGGGAATAGACTTCATATCTTGGATGAACCCCATACGGACAAAGCCGGGCGCAAAGCCCGCAGGATACGCACTTTGAATTTCTCCTGATTAAATATTTTCCGATTGTATTTCGAAACCGGGACCCGGTTTCAATGACTTCCGGAAGCTTATTGTCATTTTTTATACTGGGCATTGATTATCCTATTCCAATTATTTTTAACAAAACCGCCTAATTCGGAGTTTTACGAATCCATGACTTTTCGTTCACCGAAAATCGGTTCAAAATTTTCTTTCTCCAGATTTTCAAACCACATGGATCGGCCGACTTCTCCGCGAAGTCTCCTGACTTCCCTGATTCCCATGGCTCCCATCACTTCAATAAGCTGGCTGTGCCAGGCACCGACCAGATTTATAATCCTCTGGCTGCCCCATCTGGTGTCAAACTCTTCATCGATCGTCACCGGACAGGATAACCCATCTTTGCACCGGTTACATAATCGGCATTCGAGCGCAAGAAGAAGCATATGACTCGCAGTAATGCCGTCCGCCCCGCAAATCACTGCCTTGGCCATATGTTCGGCCAATGCAATCCCTCCGCCAAAAACCAGGTTAATCTTCTGCCGAACCGAATTTTCCACCAGTTTTAAATGAATTTCACGGATCATATCCTTTAAAAACCGGGGTTCTTTTGAATTGATTTCATTTCCATGAAAATCAGCATTAAAATGGAGGGTATCCGCATCTAAATGAGTCATTGCCAGCGCTCTACCGGCTGCCTGATCATCCAGGGGTATTTTAATGATAATAATCGTCTCACGATTCAGATCGCGTATTTCATTAATGATTCTCTCCGCGTCCGGATCATAAATAAGCTCCACGGCCCTGCTCTTTTGAATCAGATGGATATGGTTTTTATAATTCTCTTTTGTCAGAGTTGGAATCAAAGTGTCGGAATAGTCAAACAGGTCATCCGTATAATCCTGAAGACGGATAAACATCATAGTACCCAGTGATTTCGCGGCTTTAACAGCTGATATCAGTATTGATTTATTAATCAAAAAATCAACGGGTATTTCAAACAACAGCGGTATCGGTACTTCCAATATTTGGGATAGATCCGAAGCAATGGTCATATCTTTATTGAATTTCAACGGTGTAACCCGTCTTGACAATTCAATACAGGTACTAATGTATTCACGTCCATGGATACCATCCCTTGTGGGTCTTACAATTTCAGACATGTCGGTCCACATGGCATCAAAACCCTGTCCTGTAAATGGACCGCGATAACCCGCGCCTGATACCGGTACCTTACCGGTATGGGCCTGGTACCAGGTCCGGTGGATGATTTCGGGACGCCAGTATTCATCTCCAAGTGTGCGGTATTCCGGATTGATGACACGTGAAAAAATCCCTTTAGTGCACTCCTGAACGCATCGAAAACAGCTTTGACATGTATACAGGTATTCGGGTTCTTCCATGCGGCTGATATGAAGAACATTTTCATCAAAAATTCCATAAATACATTTCTTTTTTACACACTCTCTGCAGCTTCCGGCGCAGTCTTCCCTGAACTCAACTGTGGTATATTTTCCGATAGGGTGAAACCGGGGCAATGTGGGTTGTGTTTCAATATGATACTTCTTGGGCATACGGTACTCCGATTGTTAGGGTTCGCGCAAAAATAAGTTTACATTTTAGGCGCATGGATTCAGGTTGGATTTGTTCGATCCGATACTGCAAAACCACAGGAATAGCGAGCTATTTTGAGGATTTTGCAGTTGAGGATCGGGCAAAGCCAGCCTGAATCCGGGATGCAAAGAATGTGAAGTTATTTTTACGCGAGCCCTTATCATCTGTAAACGTTTTGATACCACTTCCAGGCAGTATGTCATTTTATCCTGACACCAATGGACGCGGCAGTAATCCCGCGGCTTCCACAATTTCACCGACTTTTTCTTCCCATTCAATAGCCATAAGGTGTATGCCGTGAACCCCTTTCATTTCTCTGAGTTCGGCAATGGTTTCCAAACACATCTTAATGCCTTCATCGGCTGCATTTTCTTTTGAAATGCCTGCCATCCGGTTAATAACGGATTCGGGTACATCCATTCCCGCGACTTTGTTTGACATAAACCGTGCCATACCGGCAGATTTTAATGGTGTGACACCGGCCATGATATATACTTTTTCGGTTAACCCTTCTTCCCCGGCCAATCGAATCCATTCTCTGAACCGATCCATATTATAAATACATTGTGTCTGGATAAAGTCGACACCCGCGTCGATTTTCTTGGCGAGCCGGATCACGCGGTATTCAAAAGGGTCCGCGAAGGGATTTGCTGCCGCACCGATAAACATTTTAGGGTTTGTGTTGAGTTTAAACCCGCTCATGTCTTCGCCCTTTTCCCGCATATTAAAAACAGTACGAGCCAGGTTCATTGAATCAATATCAAAAACATTTAAAGAATTCGGCTCACTGCCGAACGTCTGGTGGTCACCTGAAAGGCAAAGGATATTCCGGATACCGTGTGAATAAGCACCCAAAATATCCGATTGAAGTGCAATCCTGTTCCGGTCTCGAACCACCATCTGCATTACCGGTTCAATCCCCGAGTGAAGCAGATGAGCGGAGGCTGCAATACTTGACATTCTGACAATGGCAGTCTGATTATCCGTCACATTGACAGCATCAGCATATCCTTTTAACATGGCCGCTTTTTTCCGAACGACTTCAGGATCTGCACCCCGAGGCGGGCCGCATTCCGCGGTAACCGCGAATGCACCTTTAGCCAGAATTTTTTGTAAATTGCTTATCGGTTCCGTACTCATATCATATGATCCTCTCTGATTAACTTCCTTGGGCCCCCGGCATGACTTGATCGCCAGTTTTTTGGCGGGACATATACCCGTAAATTGTCAATCTGGCCCAATCGATTTAACCGGTCAATAATGTGCTGCCATCCGCATTCAATACTTTGATCCACTTCGCATTTTCCCTGGATGGAACCGCCGCAGGGACCATTCAGCAGTTTTTTGGAACACCTTGTAATCGGACACACACCGCCAAAGATACCCAGCTGGCAGTCACCGCATCCCAGGCATTCCTCTGTGAAATAGCCCTGTTTTTCAAGAACTCCGATAAAGGTTGTATTAACACCGGGAAGAACCGGGGAATCAGGAAATCGTCTTGCGATCGCCTGGACACCCGCGCCGCAGGCAAGGGATAATACGGCTTCATGTTTTGAAACATGCGGTGCCGCCTCCTGAATAAACTCGTCTTCACACTGACGTTCAACCGTAAACACCTCAATCTCGGGGTCCCTGCCCTCTTTTCTCAGAGCAAGCCTCAAAGCGGATGCCAGGACAGCGGCCTCATCTTCTCCACCGGCAAAACATGTTTTCACACATGTACCGCAGCCGAGTATCAACAGCTTTTTATATGAAGCAACCATTTCCTTTATTTCATTAATCGGTTTTTGTTCTCCTACTATCATTGATCAGCTCCATCTTTTTTATTTTATCAGTTTTGACTGAAGATTTTAAACACGTTCCAATTATGATGGTTTCGTAAAAAGTCCGAATTAGACGGTTTCGTAAAAAGTTCAAATTCAAGGCGTGCAAATTTCGTAATCATGAAGCGTACTTATAGTACGTTGAATGATTGCGAAATGCAGCACAACGCAGAAGTTGGACTTTTT
>JAUVGT010000180.1 GCA_030593645.1 Deltaproteobacteria bacterium | reverse complement strand
TTCATGGCGTTGGCGGTCATGGCCACGATGGGAATATCGCCATAGCCCAGGTTCCGTATTGTACGCGTCGCCTCCAGGCCGTCCATTTCCGGCATCTGTATATCCATTAATATAATGTTGTAACGTTCAATCTCAAGGACTTTAATCGCCTCTTTGCCATCTGAAACCACCTCGGCATGATATCCATATTTTTTTAAAAGGTTAAGGACAACCTGCTGATTGGTAACATTATCTTCTGCCAACAGGATTCGGCAATTATTTTTCTGTGCTTCATTAATGGAATACTTTGTCATAATATGTTTTGATGGTGTTTGTTTTACACTGGTTTTTTTGTTTGCCAGTCCGATCAGACAATCGAAGAGATGGGACTGTTTTACGGGTTTGGTAAGGAAGGCTGAGAAACCGATCTTTTTTGCCCGTAATGCATCACCTCGAAATCCCACTGATGTCAGCATTACCAGCGAGGATTCCTGATAAGCGGGGTTTTCGCCGATCTTGATACCCAGGGCTTCACCATCCATTCCAGGCATATGCATATCAATAATGATAATATCAAATGGTTTTTTATCAGCAGTCGATTTACACATTATTTCAAGGGCTTCCCCACCATCCTGGGCTTCTTCGTATTGGCACCCCCATGACTTAAGCTGTTCTTTAAGAACCAGGCGATTGGTCGAATTGTCATCCACAATCAGTATTTTCTTCCCTGTAATAATATCGTCTGAGATGGTATTGTTTTCAGCTGTTATGGGTGATTTTTCTAAAATTATGGAGAATTGGAAGACAGATCCCTTTCCTTCTTTACTCTGTACGCTTATATCCCCGCCCATTTTTTTGACCAGCCTTTTTGATATGGCTAGCCCAAGACCGGTCCCTCCATATTCTCTGGTCATGGAAGCGTCAATCTGCGAAAAGGACTTAAACAGCCGATCCAGTTTGTGTTGAGGGATCCCGATACCTGTATCAGATACCTTAAAACGGATAAGCGACTTATTTTCTTTATTTTTTTCAAGGGAAATTTGAATAACGACTTCTCCCTTTTTAGTAAATTTTATCGCGTTTCCTGCAAGGTTGAGCAAAATTTGACGCAGCCGTCCCGGGTCGCCAATGATACTTGACGCCATATCATTCTGGATCATGCAGATAAGTTCCAGACCTTTTTTATGCGCATTTATTGCCAGTATATCGACAACCTCTTCAACCATGGTTCGTAAATTAAACGGCATCACATCGAGTTCAAGCTTTCCGGCTTCCACCTTGGAATAATCAAGAATGTCATTAATCACAGACATCAGGGCGTCCGCGCTATCTCGAATCGTATCGGTGTATTCGCGCTGAACCGGTGATAATTTGGTATAATACAGAAGACTTGTCATTCCAATAATACCATTCATTGGAGTACGGATTTCATGGCTTGTATTTGCCAGGAATTGACTCTTGGAATTATTGGCGGCTTTTGCTTTCCCGGCCATTTCTTCGGCTCTGGTAACCGCTTTCTCAAGCTTTTTATTAACCTCGATCAATTTGCGGTTTGTTGACTCACTTTCATCTTTGGCGGCTTGCAGCGCGTTTTCTATCCTTTTAAGGTTGGTGATATCCCGGGCAATGCATACAATTCCGACAGTATGTTCCATTTCATCCCTTAAAAGTGTTCCGGAAAGAAGGATTGGAATCGTAACACCGGTTTTTGAAATAAAAATGAATTCCTGATTGGAAACCGTTTCCAGCTTAAGGATTTTGTCCAGAAAGCTGTTTTCGGATTGAGAACTGTCAAATAAGAAATTTATCGGCTTGTCCGTTAACTCTTTTTTCTTATATCCGGTCAGGTTCGACATTGCCTTATTTGTATCAACAATATCGCCATCCGCGTTCAAAAGGATCAGTGAGTCGGTCATGGTTGAAATGATATTATCCGCCGTGGTGCCCGTGGAAATAATTAACAGCTTGTATCTGACAATGGCATACGCGATGCCGGAGATCCAGATCAGGGTGGTAAATGTTCCTATTGTGGGTATGGACCTGATTTCAAGCAAGGGGAGAGCGACATTCAACAGGGTACCGGCAGCCAGGGATAGAATCCCGGTAATGAGTATGATTTTTGCCTGTTTTTTTCTGACATGATTATCTGACTTTCTATAGAAATCAAATAGTATATAAAACCCGATCCCCATGAATAAAAAATAGTATGTATAATACGTGTATGGCCAAATCGTTTTTGACCAGACCAGAGACCAGCCGTAAGGTACCTTTGTATAGTGGGAAATTAATAAATTTTTCCAGCGCATGTAATAAAAGAATACGGGAGGCAGGAAGAGTACAAGATAGAATAGTTTATTATTTAAAATTTTGTCCCGTTTTGTAAATTTAAGAAAAAACCAGAGCGCAAAACTGCTGAAAAAAATCCAGCCGGCAGAAGTGATTTTACCGGCTATCGTGATGGTTTTTAAAGATGAAAAGGGCTGGTGAATGAAAATCATCCCGAGCGTCCACAGGGCAAAACAGGAAACAAGAGCGCAAAAAACCCGATTCAGGGAAGATCCAGGATTCTTTGCCAGTATAAAGATACCAAAATAGATATAGATGATGAAACTAAAGAAATTGAGATAAGACCAGATGTTCATGTAAATAAACCTATTTATTTAATTGAAAATGACATGAAGGCATACATCATTTCATAAATATCATGCAGTATTCGTACCAAGATGTATTGATTTTATTGCCTGTGATTATAGATAATTATCCATGGCAGGTGAATAAATGGACGGCAAACCGAATAAGAACCAAATAAAAGTGTCATTTTTCCGTCAGGTGGAAGGGAACGGCACGTGACAAAAATAACTGAAACCACTTCTATTTACATACACCGCAAATATTGCACGATTTGATGGGGCAGGGAGGGGAGGTCTTGGTTTCCAGTGCCCGGATATACTCATTATAAAGAAAAGATTTTTTAAGACCGTGATCAATAAAATCCCAGGGAAAAATTTCATTTTTCTCCCGTTCCCGCAATACGTAGAAATCAGTGTTGATGGGTGACGCTTTTAATGTCTGGGCCCAGTTGCCTTTGTTTTTGTGGGCCCGCATTAATATCTCTGATACTTTCCTGTCACCGCGTGATAAAAACGCCTGGATATAGGCCCGGCGGGGTACATCCGTTTTGACTCTTATATTTGCGATTGTTTTCAATCCTTGTTTCACGGTTTTTATCTTTTTTTTCAAAACAGTCGCGCTGTCCATCGGTGCCCACTGGAACGGTGTGAACGGTTTTGGTACAAACGAATTGAGGCTTACGGTGATCGCGCCGATACGCTTTTTCCTGCGGCTTGTTATAAGAAAAACGTGCTTAATTTTTTTGCAAAGGGATATGATTTCCTGAATATCATCCATTGTTTCAGTTGGAAGGCCGATCATGAAATAGATTTTCAGGTTTATAATGTTGTTTATAACAAGGGTTTCCACAGCCTTCATAACATCTTCTTCAGATATTCCTTTGTTGATAACCTTTCGCAGCCTCTCTGAGCCGGCATCAGGCGCGATCGTCGCTGTCTTGACCCTGCTTTGATTGAGAGTTTTTGCAAAACCGGTATCTATTGCTTCGGCCCTGAGTGAACTAAAGGATAGCCGGGCACCCTGGTTGAGTGCCCTGTCGCACAGCTCTTTAATACCGGGGAGATCTGAAACCGCTGCACCGACCAACCCGATTTTATCTGTAAAACCGGCCCCTTTGACCATGCATTGCTCGAGCAAGGGCACAGGCCTGAACCGGGGAGGGCGATAAATAAAACCCGCACCGCAAAAACGGCATCCATGCGGGCAGCCCCTGCTCACTTCCACAAGAAACGTGTTATCAAAGGTGGTGTTCGGTGTAATCACGGCGCTGCATGTACTTAAATTGGAGAGGTCTTCAACACAGGTTCTTTTGATTTTACCCGGGAAATTTTTTAGCGGATTAAAAGATGAAATCGAGCCATTTGCATGATACCCCGGTTCATAAAAATCGGGTACATAGGCTCCGGAGACATTTAGTGCCAGTGATTCCAGTAATGGCTCTTTGCGTGCGTTTGGATCGAAACTGTTTTCCATGAGGCATGTCGAAAAGCGATCGATCATGGTTTCTGCTTCGCCAATTAAAAAGCAGTCAATAAATGGGGCAATCGGTTCGGGATTCAGGAAACAGGCAACACCCCCTGCAATCACAAGCGGGAGGGGGAATTCTCGTTTACGGGATTGCAGGGGTAGGCCTGATCGTTCTAAAATGGATAAAATATTTGGATAGTCATGTTCAAATGAAATTGAAAAAGCGATGATATCATATTCAGCTAAAGGCTTTCGAGCCTCAACGGTTTCAATTTTTTTCTTGCCGGGTGCTCCTTTTTCCGGGAGAAAAGCCCTGTGGCAGATGACATCTTCAATAGTGTTAAAAAGCTGATATACTGCCTGAAAGCCAAGACTTGACATTCCAATGTGATACGTATTGGGGTAAACAAGCGCGATTCGAATGCGTCCGGTCTGATTTTTTCGGATGCATCCGGTCTTGGTTTCCAAAAGCGACCGGGATGATGGTTCATTTTTTTTTGACATTTACGATACTGCTAATCAGCTTTTTTCCTCAGGAAAGTAGGGACATCGAGATCGTTGTTATCGATAATGATTCCTTTATAACCCCTGTAAGTAGCTCCTCCTGTTTCACCGACTGCTTCCTGCCTGCGGATAAAAGTCGGTACTTCATAATCTTCGGCGTTCTTTAAATCCGCGGGTGTAATATCCCTGACTTTACCTCTTTGGATAATAGTGTTATTTTTATCCTCAGATTCAAGATTTGAATCGATTCCGGTGGCAATAACCGTGACTCTCATTTCATCACCGAGGCTGTCATCAACAACCGTACCCCAGATAATATCTGCATCTTCACCGACTTCATGATAAATTCGGTCGGATGCATCCGTCATTTCTTCCATTGTTAAATCACTGGTGCTGGTGATATTCATGAGCACACCCTTTGCACCCGTGATTGACATATCTTCCAGAAGTGGATGGGCGATGGCCCTTTCTGCGGCTATGACCGCCCGGTTCTCACCGCTTGCCACACCAATCCCCATGATTGCCATTCCGGCCATTGACATGGTTGTTTTGACATCAGCAAAATCAAGGTTCACCAGTCCGGGCATCATGATAAGATCCGTAATTCCCCTGACCGAATGAAGAAGTACTTCATCCGCTTTTTTAAACATTTCAAGCATGGTCGCGTTTTTTGAGGCAATTCCCCTGAGACGGTCATTGGGGATGGTGATAGCTGTGTCAGCAACCTGCTTTAGTAACTGGATTCCTTCTTCTGCCTGTTTTGTTCGTTTTTTGCCCTCAAAGGAAAAAGGTTTTGAAACAACCGCAACGGTCAGGGCTCCAATGTCCTTGCAAATTTCAGCGATAACGGGGGCCGCACCCGTTCCGGTTCCGCCTCCAAAACCGGCAGTAATAAAAACCATATGACTCCCATCCAGGGCGTTTCTAATTGCGTCTTCGCTTTCAATGGCGGCTTTTTGACCGATTTCAGGGTTGGCTCCGGCACCGAGTCCTTCAGTCAGATTTTCACCCAGCTGGATCTTGATCGGTGCGTTGGAGATCTCCAGGGCCTGCGCGTCTGTATTTGCCACAATAAATTTTACACCAAGGAGCTTTGATGCGATCATGTTGTTAATCGCGTTCCCCCCGGCGCCGCCAACTCCAATGACTTTGATTTTGGCTGATTTTTCATTATCTACGTATGTAAACATTTTCCCCTCCTCACCTTTAGTTATCATCTATATCTTAAATTTAAACAACCTCTTTGAACCATTTTTTCATACGTGTCATCACACGGTTAAAGATATTTTTATCCCGTATCCTGAATTTTTTAGATGTTCGGTTTTTCGCCCCATACAGGACAAGGCCGACACCTGTGGCGTACATCGGATTATTCACCACATCAACAAGCCCGCTGATTCCCCGCGGTTTTCCCAAACGGGTCGGAAGATCAAGGACCGATTCCGATATTTCAGTGACTCCTTCAAGAAGGGCAGATCCTCCGGTGACAACCATTCCGGATGGAATGGTGTTTTCCATTCCCGCCCTGTAAATTTCTCTCTTGATCAAAGAAAAGATTTCTTCAGTCCGGGGTTCGAGAATTTCACCGAGTATTTGTCGTGGCAGTTTGCGGGGTTCCCGCCCGCCCATACCCGGGACTTCGATTGTTTCGTCACTGGAGATATTCCGCGTGATACATGTTCCGTATTTTATTTTGATCTTTTCTGCCTCCGCGTGGGGCGCCCTGAGGCCGATGGAAATATCATTTGTAAAGTTGTTTCCACCAAGGGCGAGAACAAATGTATGTTTAATATTACTGCCTGAGAAAATCGCAAGATCCGTCGTGCCGCCGCCAAGGTCAACCAGGGCCGTACCGAGTTCTTTTTCTTCATCTGTTAGCACGGCTTCACCGGAGGCAAGCGACTCAAGGGCAATGTCACAAACATCCAGCCCGGATCGATTGGCACATTTAACAATATTATGGGCTGATGTCACAGCGCCTGTGACAATATGTATTTTTGCCTCAAGGCGCACGCCGGCCATGCCGATCGGGTTTTGAATCCCGGGCTCATCATCCACTATAAATTCCTGGGGCAGTACATGGATGACTTCCCTGTCCATGGGGATGGCAACGGCTCTTGCGGCATCAATGACGCGATCCACGTCATTATCTGTAATTTCAGTTCCTTTTACTGCTACAATTCCGCGGCTGTTAAAGCCTGTAATATGGCCCCCGGCAATACCGGCGTAAACAGATGATATCTCACATCCGGCCATGAGCTCTGCTTCTTCAACGGCTTTTTTGATCGAATCAACAGTCGATTCAATGTTTACAACAACACCCTTGCGCAGCCCGATTGAAGGATGTGTTCCAATGCCGATGATGTTTACTTTGTTGTTGGCTACTTCACCAACCACGGCACATATTTTTGTGGTTCCAATATCAAGGCCGACAATTATGTTATCCTGTGCCTGCATTTTAATCCTCCCTGTGATCGGATAAAATCATATGAAAAAAATTAAATTCGTAATAATACAGTCCCGGCCGGTGGTAATAACGGTACGGGCGTATCAAGATTAAGTGATATATTATAACCATTACTTTACGATGTCCCTTTCCTGACAGGATTGACCACAATTCGGTTCAAATTATTCAGATCAATCGAAATAAAGTTATGAAAATCTGAATTTTTTTTATGCTTTAGATAAGACATTACTTTTTTTAATAGTGTGTACTTTTCAGAATATTTGTTATAACCCAGTTTAATAATCTTTACCTCTTTATACGCGTAAAGAGTAAGACCCAATTTTCTGTCCACACGGATTTCTTTTATGGAACTATTCGGTACCGTGCATCCGGGTGAACGGCCGAGCATTAATACATCCATGACCGCGTCAAACGGATTGTTTACAATTTGATCACCGGAAGCATGAAATTGAGTCCTGTTGTTTTTGTATGACCGGTTGGATACAGGATAAATTTTAATATCCGAATATTTAAGTCCGCTTACAACCGGGAGATTTTCCGGATCTGAAGTACTTTTTTCCTTGAAAATAATTCCGTTTTCAGCGATCAGAAATTTACGATCAAGATGAATAATAGCGATCGGTTTATGTTCCGTTATTTTAATGTAAATTCCGTTCGGTACCACCCGGCCGACTTCAGCACCGTTAATCCAGGGATGAGCAAGAAGCCTGTTTCTTGCGACAGAAAGATTCACGGTAAGAATATTCTGCATCGGTCGGATGCCTGCCTGTTTTAATATCTCTTTTTCCGTCAGCCTTTGACTGCCGGAAACTGTAAGGTTTGCTGCATTGAAAAAAGAGGGCTGCATGATATATCCATAACAGTAAATATACACACCGCTTATGATGAACAAAAGAACAACCACAGAAGAGATCATCAAAAGTACCTGAAACCCTGGTTTGAACAATCCGTTGTTCATTTTTTTATAGCGGTTTTTTCTTAATTTTTTACGTCCCAATTGGGTCTGCCCCCATTTTCGACCTTATTTGAAAATCGTTTAATATTCCTCTAACAGCCTTTCCCCTATCTTAAAAACATCACCCGCACCGATTGTCAGCATGATGTCTTTCGGTTTGAGTATTTCTTTTAGCCTTGTTATCGATTCATCGTGGTTTTTTGCGTATATGACATGGCGGTGGCCTGTGGACCTGATTTCTTCACACAGAGATGTACTGTTTACGCCATTTATTTCATTTTCGCCGGCTGAATATATCGGCAATATCATAAGTATATCGGTCTGGTGAAACGCTTCAGTAAAATCTTTAAAAAGAGCCTTTGTTCTTGTGTAGCGATGCGGCTGAAACACTGCCACTTTTCGTCTGCCGGGCCAGCTTTCAGCGGCAGCCTTGAGTGTTGTCTTGATTTCAACAGGGTGGTGTCCATAGTCATCGACCACGGTAATCTGATTTACTTCCCCTTTTATTTCCAACCTGCGCTGTACGCCCCCCAGGGATTCCAGGGCGTTTTTAATTTTAACGAATGGTATATGCAGCTCCATTCCAACCGCAATCCCTGCCATTGCGTTATATATATTATGGAGCCCGGGAAGATTAAGATTAATATTTCCCAGAAGTTTTTTTTGATAAAAAAGGTCAAAACTGCTTTGAAGTCCCTTTTGATTCATATTTTTTGCTCGATAATCCGCCTGTGTATTGATCCCATAGGTGATGTAACGCTTTTTTAGTTCTGGAATAATGTCCTGTATCGGTTCATTATCAAGGCAAAGTATTGCCAGTCCATAAAAGGGTATTCTGTGAAGGAATCGGGAGAAGGCATTTTTAATGTCATCAAGGTCCCGGTAATAATCGAGATGTTCCAAATCGATATTTGTTACGACAGCTATTGCGGGAGACATTTTTAAAAAGGAACCGTCACTCTCATCCGCTTCAGCGACGAGGAACCTGCCCTGTCCTAAAACAGCATTTGCCCCAATGTTTTTGAGCTTACCGCCAATGACAATTGTGGGATCGAGACCGCCCCCAATGAGAATTTCCGATGTAATTGAAGTGGTTGATGTTTTTCCGTGGGCACCGGCAATCGCAATGCTGAACTTGCTGCGCATCAACTCTGCGAGCATCTCCGCCCGCTGGATGACAGGGATTGAAGCATTCCGGGCCGCCATAATTTCAGGATTGTCCTTGCTTACCGCTGATGAAACAACAACACTATTCGCCCCTTTGATCTGTTCTCCCTTATGGCCTATAAAAATGGTACCACCAAGAGTTCTTAGGTGATCGGTAATATCAGAAGAAGAAAGATCTGAACCAGAGACCCGATAACCGAGTTTTAAGAGAAGCTCGGCAATTCCGCTCATACCGATTCCGCCGATTCCTGTAAAATGTATGTGATATTTTTCCTGATACATAGTTTATATTCTGTAATTATCTATGACGGTTTCGTAAAAAGCCCAACTTCTGCGTTGTGCTGCATTTCGCAATCATTCAACGTACTATAAGTACGCTTCATGATTACGAAATTTGCACGCCTTGAATTTGAACTTTTTACGAAACCGTCTCATTCGGACTTTTTA
>JAUVGT010000138.1 GCA_030593645.1 Deltaproteobacteria bacterium | reverse complement strand
TGATATTTTCCCCATTTCCACCGAGGTAACCGTTTCAACGTACGATTTGGACAGGTTTTCTTCATCAAACGGAAATAATTCCCCGAAAAAATCGTTTTTTGAAAGATAGATAGTCGATTTCCGGTTGACCTCTTCTTTTTTGCCCAATGGTTGATAAATAGTGTCACTGATGGTTCCTGACGCAATAAAATACAGACTATTATCAACATCACCAATTTTTTTTACTACTTTGTTGCCTGGTAAGCGTACACGCACCAGCCGATTGGTTATCGCAACCATTTCAGGGTATGAAAGACTTGTAAAAAATTCCTGCAGGGGTGTTTCTTCAAAATTCCCATTGCAAAGAGAGGCATGAAATCGACGTCCTTCTTCGTGGGTCGGTTTTTCTATCCTCCATTCCAATATTTTAGTCAGAATTGCAGACAGCATCATACCAGATTCAATATAGAGCTGTGCGGCTTTCTTGTAGGAAAATGCCGCGTCATCCATCATTTCCTTCTTTACCTGCAAATCGCCAAAAGCACTGTATAAAGCCGGGTTATTGGGGAATATCTTGAGCATACTCTCAAACTCAGATACTGAATCAATTGTAATTGACCCGTCAATAATGTGTCTGGCAATGCTTCTTTGCCTGTTCAGTTCGGTTTCCAACAATCACTCCTGAATTTCTTTCCAGGGTTTTAAGTTTGTTTTAAGTGATTTCTACCAATTCCATCCCAGTTAAATAACATCATTCAAACCATTCAAAACACCACCGCTTCTGAGTAACCGTTTTAAACACTTTGTATTTCATATATTATTTGATTCAGGCTGATATAATCAGATGTCGCCACTAAAAAGTTTTACCATGTTACGTCATTAACATGATTAAGTCAACTATTATGGTTAGTTATCAATAATTCTCGCTGAAACAGTATCCTTTTTCGTACAATCGCATGCAGATTCAACTGTAAATCGGCACTTTGACTTATTTCTCAGGTTCCATTTTTTCACTGGCCTGTGCCTTGCCCTCAACTCTAATCTTTTTTTTAAGACAGGTTCTATTTAATATCACTTCCATGTCGATACCGTCGCTTAACATTGTAATTGCCCCGTGATTGTCTGTCCTTAATATATTATAATTCAATTGCTTATACCTTGAAATGATCGCCGGATGAGGGAATCCAAATTTATTTTCCGATCCGGCCGAGATAACAACATACTCCGGCTGAACCGCATCCAGGAAAAGTTTAGAACTTGATGATTTGCTTCCGTGGTGAGGCGCGATAAGAACAGTGCTTTTCAATTCCGCACCGGCAAGCTCGACAATTTCTGTTTCGGCCCTTTCCATAATGTCACCGGGGAATAGAAATGTGCTTAATTTATATTCCGCTTTTATTACCAGTGAATTATTGTTGCTATTTCGCCATCTTTCATTTTTTTTCCGGTCAATAAAGTTTTGCGGGGGATATAAAATATTCAATTTCACACCGTTTATTAAATATTCCAAGTTCATATTTAAAAAATCAGGTTTGTAAATTTTTTTATTCTTAACCACAGACATCAGAATATGATAGCCTGCTGTATTCCTAGTCTCACCATTTGTCCAGATATTTTTCACATTGAAATTAGACGCGATATATATCAGGCCGTTTAAATGGTCGCTATTCGGGTGGGATAAAACCAACGTATCTATGGTCATTATTTTTTTTCGCCATAATAATGGGGCTATAACACGTTCCCCTATATCAAAAACCGTGTTATCTGAAAACCCTCCGCCATCTACCATCATACAGTATCCGTTCGGAAGCTCCAGCAAATTGGCGCTTCCTTGCCCGACATCCAAAACGGTTACCCTGAAATCATCATTCCACAGACGTCTGTTCAGCCAGTAGCAGATATCTATCCCGATAAACAGCACTATTAATATTATACATAACCTGTTTAATAATTTTCCTGTACCGGTCTTAGTTTTCAGTTTTTCCACAGCCATTTCGATCTTTGAACACATAGAATCAGGGAGGTGCATGAATGGTTTTATCTTCTTAAATATCCGGTACAAGAGTGCAGTATTTATCTCTCCCGGATTATCTTCATTTCTTCTGTAACCTTCATTTTTCGTTGACCTGACATTCAATATTAAAAGGAGAAGGATGTAATAACATCCGATCTCAAAAAACGAAGGTGTAAAGGTTTTTACCGCCGAAAACTTCAAATCAGCGAATAACCTTACAAGTTTTATTGCCGGTATTAATACAGCCGTGCTGCCCTTAATAAACCAAGAAGCAATTTCAGCATTTACGGGATATATGAAAACGGCTAACAAACCCAGGGGAACCGCGATAAAACCGATTAAAGGTATAATGATAAAATTCGCGAATAGGCCGATAAGAGAAACCTGGTTAAAATAGTACATAACCAGCGGAAGTGTACCAAGAATGGCGAAAAAAGATACAAGAAAAAAAGTAATGCTCCTGGACATCATAACATTAGACTTCTTACTCAGACCTTCCGTTTGATTTAATTCTTTACGTTTACTGATTGTTGACAGGCCATAAATGATAAAAAAAACTGAAGTAAATGACAGCTGAAATGATATATAAAAAAGAGATGGTGGATGGATAACCAGAATCAATATCGCTGCAATAGTCAGAGTATTTATCAGGTCCTGTTCTCTTTCAAAGAGAAATGTCATGAGGAATACAGTGACCATCAGCAAAGCTCGCTGGGTCGAAGGAGACATCCCGGCAAGCAGCGCGTAAATTAACACTGGAAAGAAAGATAATACGGCCGCCCCCTTTCTAACAGAAGCGGTCCATAAAAACACTTTAAAACAAGACAGGATACTGGAAAAAAATAAGAATGCTACAGTGGCGACAATACCGATATGCAATCCTGAAATGGCAAGTACATGCGATACCCCCGCCCGGTTAAAGGCTTCACGAAGAGAAGACGATATCCCGTGACGTTCACCGATGATCAGTGCCTTTAAAATATCCTGGTGTTCACCCCTACCGGTTTTTTCTATGAGGTGTGATATTTTGGTCTGCGCTTTATCAAACACTTTACGGTAAAGTGACGTTGATCCCCTGTTTAACAATTTAATATTTTTCCCCTGGGCATATGATGAACACCAGATTTTTTTATATGCCAGATAATTCTGATAATTAAACCCTCCCTGGTTTTCAAAATTTCTGATCGAACGGATTTTACCGAAAAAAGAAATTCTATCTCCTCGCTCAAGTATTTGATCACTCCTATAAATGGTGACACTCATTTTCCCTTCAGCGTGGATAACTGAATGATTCTTTTTTAGTGTCTCAACTTTTAATACCAGTTTTTGTCTGTTATTCACTATGATCGGTTTTGAATCGACAATACCGACAATATCTGTTTTCTGAGTGCTGATAAATGCGGTGATATGATTTGAAGGAAAATCCGGAGCAATCCATGGCTGGATTGAAATGTAACCGAGCACAAAAAAAAGGATAAATAGTGATATGGATCCGCTTTGTTTTTGAACAATCGTGTAAAGCAATGATCCAATCCCGGCACAGAGTAGAATATATGCCGCACTGTGATACCCGGATAATTCTGAACCTGAAATAATCCCGATGACCAGGCAGATTAAAAGTGGAACTGATGGCCGGTTATGGACTGTTTCCTTCATTTATCTTAATGGATCTTCTCCAACATAGCTGGAGAAGATCTTAAAATATTAACAAAAAAAGCGTTTACCTATATGAACACAGGAAAACGCTTTTATTTTTTAGTGTGAATGATTAATGGATATTAATGGTGTTGAGCGCCTTTACCCTTATATGTATCATAAATCGTTTTCAGAACACAATAGGTCATGGCCAGGCCGATGATATTGAGAGCGTACCAGAGCCCCCCATGAAATACCAAATGGCCCATATCCCATACCCATTCGAAACTAATAAATGGCAACATATCTTCCCTCCTGGTCTCTCTTTATGCTTCCGCGGGTTTTAATTCCGGTTCCCCGGCTTTTGTTTTTATTTCTTCTGCTTTCCCTTCAGGTTTGGCTTCCTGTTCTGGCTCAGGTTCAGGCTCAATCGGATTTAACTCAGCCTCCTGAGGGAATATGGGCAAATACCGATATGATATCATAATCAGCAGAATACCGTAAGCGACCGGAAGAATAGTTGTAGCGATTTCCTGCCAGCTCGGAAAATAAATGTTCCAGTCTGTAAACGGCATAACCGGCACCGCCAGAACCTGCAGTACCAGCACCCACCTGTTTAAGCTGACGCCAATCACCGCCAGAATAATTGCAGTCCAAAGTAAAACCGGTGTTCTTCTCCATTTTTTTACGATTAGAAATAATGCGGGAACAAATCCACAAATAACTATTTCAAGGAACAGTATCCAATACCCGTATACTGAACCGGGATTTTCAGTATAAAATTTCGCGAGAATAAAACCCGTGGAAGGAGCGGTAACAAACGCCCAGTACAACGTATCCGCGGTCTTTGCTATAATGTATGTCAAAATCATCCAGCCGGATATTTTGGCAAGGAGATCGATGACATTGTCTTTAACAAGTTTTTTCCCGGCGATTTTTTCCGTGATTTTTGTAACCAGGATCGTAAAACAGGGACCGCATGCGGCAGCCGACCACGTAAACAGAAAAAAGGTATACGGCCATATGGTTCCAAAAATATGTTCCCTGAATCCGAATGGCCGTCCAAAGAGTACCCCTGAAACTCCGCCCAATGATCCCTGGTGAAAAAATGACAGGAACGCGCCGGTTGCTGCGAATATGGCCATGACTTCATGCATGTTATGGGTCAGGTTATGAAAAAACGGTACCTTGTCCGTTTGCCGGTTTTCAAGAATAAGCGGTATGTATTCGATGCAGAGAACAATAAAATAGCATGACAGACAAAATGCAACTTCGGTCAGCATGGAATGGATATTCGCGTGCCAGAAAATAAACCACCCTCTTAGGGGCTGACCAATATCAATGCCCAGAATAAGCTGCGCGGCACTGTAGCAGATAAATCCGATGAGAACAGCATAGTTGATAATATTTTTTAGTTCTTCCTTGCCCACGATATATCTTAAAAACCCGGTAAAAAAGGCCCCGCCGCCCAGAGCAATCACCGCCAGATCCGCCCAGATCCACAAGGCAAATCCATAGGCGTTGTTCATGTTGGTCTGGTTAAGGCCCTTGATCCAGCAAAGCAGCAAGGCAAAAACGCCCCATAAAAGTACAAGGCCGATAATTGAGTTCCACAGGAGGAATTTTCCCATTGAACAGCGCTTTACGCCATTGGGTATTAATGCAGAATCCATAATTTCCGTGCTCCTAAAGAATAATTGTTTTGCAACGTTAATTAATAATGTTAACGGCTCTAACCGGATTACTTCATGATTTCATCCGGTCTGTAATTATCACCCAATTGTCTGACCCATTTCCTGCTTGAAAGGTAGTAAACCTTCGGATTTGTGCCCAATCTTTCGAGTAAACGAAAAACCTTTGGATTTTTCGATTTGCCGTGATGTTTATGATCTGGCTGGGCGATTTTATAGACTTCATGATGCGTATTGTTCAAATCACCGAAAGTAATTGCTCCGGCCGGGCAGGCTTGTGTGCAGGACGTCTGATATTCGTTTTCTTCGAGCTCTTTTCTTCCATCAACATACGCCTTTTCCATTGCTTTCTGGTATCTGTGGTAACAAAAACTGCATTTTTCAACAACACCCCGCATACGGACCGATACATCGGGACTTAATGATTTTTCCATTCCATGGGGCCAGACCGGATCAAACCAGTTAAATACACGGGCGTGATAGGGGCAGGCAGCCATACAGTAACGGCAGCCGAAACATCTTGTATAAATCTGGCTAACGATACCTGTAGCGGTACTGTAATCTGTTGCTACGGCCGGACATACAGACACACAGGGGGAGTGGCCGCTGTGTTGACCCTCGCAATGCATGCATGGCCGGGGAAAATAGCACACTTCCGTATCCGGATACGGTTTTCTATTCGTCATTTTATAGACACGCATCCATGCGACACTTAAAAGTTTATCTGTTTCATCCTCCCTGAACGGCACGTTGTTTTCCGACATGCATGCCACCATGCATGAGCCACAACCGGTACATTTATCCAGATCTATGACCATCCCAAATTTTTTGTCTTTTACTTGTTCCATCAGAACCTCATACGATATTTAGATTGAATGGGAATAAACCACGTCTAAGCTTTTACCAGCTTAGCACGAATACCCCAGGCCGCGTCAAGGCCGGAACCCGTATCTTCCTTTGAGCCCATAAGCTGGTTCACGTTGACTCCCTTCCCTGCCAGGAACCTGTCATTGACATTATGTCCGAGTCCCCTGGCCAGTCCGATCAACCCGGGTTTAATGCCCTCATAATGATAAATTTTTACACAAGCTTTACCTTTAGGTGTCATGAGAAAGGCTTTCTCTCCATCCGCCAGCTTATATTTTGAAGCTGTTTTCGGGTTCACTTCCACCAGCACATCATTTCCTTTTAATACTGTATCTTCAACTGTTTTCATAAGATACGGCGGATTACCGATATAACCTCCTGTCAATCGCATTGAATCAAAGGGAACAAGGGTTAAGGGATATGAAGCTTCATCCCCTTCCGGCTTTACAGACGAGAATAAAACCTCGGCAACTGAACCATTTTCTAAAAATTCGAACCGGCCTGAATCCGTCTTAAATCCACTCATATCGTTTGTCGGGTTAAAATCAGCTTCTGTGACAAAACCCGTTTGATTGAGTGCCTCCCACTTGTCTCCCAGGGTTTCTTCCAGACACGTTTTATAATCTGACCATGGGAAAGCATCACCAATATGACCACCCAGTTTTTTCGCAACCTGGATAATCACATCCCCCACATGGCGGGTGTTAAACTGGGGGGAAACAACAGGTTTTGAAAGACCTGTAATCGGCTGATTCAGACCCGCGGATGCCGGTACATCTTCGTATCGTTCAAGGAATACATGATTCGGTAGTATCAGGTCGGCTTTATCGGCTGTTTCATCCATATATGAAGAAAAACTTATGATTTTTACATTATTGAGTGCCTCGTTCATGGCAACTGTATCCGGAATGGTATATAATGGATTCGCGCCTGAAACAAAGAGAACATCAGGAGGGGAAGATGCTTTTGAATTAACAATTTCCGGCAGCCGATTAAACAGGGACTGGGCAAGACGATACTTTCCCTTTCCTGCGCCATCAATCCGTCCTTTGCTGACGCCGGCAGAAGCGGCCTCATCCAATGTAGGTTCAGGCCAGTTAATGTAATCCGGCTCCGGTATTGCCCAGACACCTCCCTGCTGATTAATATTCCCGACAAGGGCGTTGAGGGCGTGAACCGCCTTAAAATCCTTTATGCTCCCCGGTATGCTGCCCTCACCCCGTCCACACAGTGCCAGCGGATTCTTCGCGCGGCCAAAATCCCGTGCTGTTAAGAGTATCAGAGATTTATCAACACCGGTTATCTTGGAAACAATTTCAGGGGTATAATTATTTGTGACCTGACGTTTCCACGAATCAAACCCGGACGAATAATTGTCAACAAAATCAGTTTTATATAAAGATTCGTCGATGATCACGGCAGCGATTCCAAGTGCCAGAGCGCCTTCTGTTCCCGGGTTAACCGGAACCCATTTATCGGCTTTTGCTGCTGTATTTGAAAGTCGGGATTCAACCTGGATGAACCGGGCTCCCTTTTCACGCCATAGGCTGTGAGCCCTGAACATCCGCACCGGGGAACCCCACCCATCAAGTATTCCGCTTCCAAAACTAATCACATGGTCTGAATTTTCTAAATCAAACCCTGCCATTGCCGATCCGCCCTGCATCATGCGCAGTGTAATCTCATAGGAGTCCTGAACCGACGGCATGTGGAAAAAATTTAATGAACCGCAGACCCAAAGCAGTCTTTTTAGTAATTCAGGTACAGTGCCGCGGTTGGTTCCGGATAAACAGCCAATTTTATGCGCATCCCCTTTTTCCCTCATGGTTTCAATGGTACTTGCTACTTCAGTAACCGCCTCATCCCATGAAATCTTTACAAACTTTCCGTTCACCTTTTTCAACGGCGTTTTAACACGTCTTGATCCATAGAGAAGCTGTACACCGGCTAAACCCAATAGGCAGATTCCACCATCATTTACCGGGTGTCCTTTCATCCCTTCTATCTTAACAACCCTGTTTTCCACCTTTTTTACTGTAATCCCGCAATGCCCGGGACAGAGTGTGCACACCGAATTTTCATAGCTGACTTCCCCATCCTGTGGTACCGGGATCCAGGGCCACATCTGGGTCCATATTGAGGAATCATCCATCAGTTTTAATGGCATGGGTGTAAGCGCAGTCCCTGCAGCGCCGCCGACTGCAAACGATAAGAACGACAAAAAACTTCTCCTGTCTATTTTCATTGATTCTTTCCCCCCAGGGCCGGTATTGAGAGATCCATAGGGTTCATCAGTACACGGCCTAACAGCTTATTGACCACTTATTTATTTATGGCACACAAAACACGCGTCTTTTTCTGTTTGAACACTTGTAACCTTATTATTGGATTCTTTATGACAATCGGCACAGTCATCCATCTTCATACGGTCCCATGAATTCTTTTTTAAACCCGCGATATTTTTCCCCCAAACCTCCCGGCTGTATCCGGTAATCCGGTTTTCTTCATATACCGGCAGGCTCTCCATCTCTCCAACCGGACCATGACATGTAACACAGTCCATTTTTGCCTTTAGTACATGAGCAGCATGTGAAAAGAATACACAATCAGGCTGTTTTGAATAGATCAGCCAGGGAACTTCGCGTTCTTTTTCAACATATTCTGATACAAAATGAGCTTCGTTTTCATTATCTCCCTGAACTTCTTCATGACATTCAATACACTGCTCCAGTTTCGGTACTCCTGAATAACTGCCGTCATCACGGAAAAAATGACAGCTTTCACAACCATTCTCAACTTCATCCATATGAAGTGCATGGTTAAAGGCAACCGGCTGTTCTTTCTTTGAATAGAGTGCCATTGGAAAAGCGATCCACCCCACTAAAAGGCTGGCAATAAAACCAAGGATAAAAAACAGGATGATGTATCCACCGGTGCCGTTGTCTTGGATGGCTTCGGTACTTTCAACGGCTGCTTCATCGGTTGATTCTTTGGCTTGATCATCTAATGTGCTCATGGAAACTCCGTCATGCTAGTGTTTGTTAATTCAATTGATAATAACCCATTATTAACAGGTCAATCGGAAAAATTTAATTGAATCTGTGTACCCTGTGGTATAGCTTTTGTCAAGGGAAAATCATTTTCCAAAAAACGACTTCAGCACAGGAATCCATCCATTCATATTAAAAAATCAATTCCTCGAATTATAAAACCGCTCATATTTTCGCTATCTTGCTGCTCAAACCAGCCCATCCACATGTTTGACACAGACGGAAAGGATAAAATTCAAGATATCGTATCGTATTTTCCTAATCTTTAGGAATAGATCATATCGATTTATTCGCAGATCGACTAAACAAATACTATTACTTTGCTTAATGACTACTACATATTGTGCATTGTTTTAGTGATAGCAGATATGCAACGGACTGTTTTCTTCCGGGTTGATGGAGGGCAGTATAGAATTATCTCGATGATTGATGGTTTGATTATATGGTTTGATTATCAGGTTTACTGCGGAAGTGATCAAGTGCCCAGTGTTTAAATATTGTTTAAAAAAACATAAGATACTAAGGGCTCGCGCAAAAATAACTTCACATTTTATGCATCCCGGATTCAGGCCATCTTTACCCGATCCTCGGCTCCAAAATCCTCGGAATAGATTGCTATTCCTGCGGTTTTGCAGCCTCAGATCGAACAAATCTGACCTAACTCCGAGCACCTAAAATGTAAATTTATTATTGCGCGAACCCTATACACCAGACACTTTTCGCTATTTCTCAATTTTTTTCTTAAAACACAAATCAAACTGATTTAAAATTCTTAATATCCACATGGGAGTTTAAAAGCAGCAGCTTATCGATTTAAGTAAACATCAAACCTTTCTGCAGGCATGGAAAACTCCGAATTTTAAAATCGGGTTTGCTATAATAATTTGGCGTTGATAGTTATCTCGAGCTGAATTCATAGGGTTCGATTAGCTTCTGGTATCAAGTATTCTAAAATCTCAAGGTAGATCGCGGGATAGCGAGCTCGAGCAGATGCCTCTTATTTTTTTACATACACACCGCGTAAAGCGGTCTTTATCATATTCTTCTTTGTAAGTTTGTACAAAGCGTTGCTGAGCTGACGGGCATCAAGCTTTGTCTTCGCTCTCATTATCGGTATTGTAACTCCTTTTTTACTCTTCTTAATAATATCAAGTACATTATCCAAAACTGTTTTACCTTTAGCGCCCGGTCTTTTTCTTGCGACTGCTTTTTTGGTTTTTTTAATCTGCTTTTTGGCTTTTTTTGCGACTGGTTTTTTAGCTGCTTCCATTTTGGCAACCTGCTTTGTAATCCTGTCTACCTGCTTGGTTAGAGATAGCAATGATTTTGAAACAGCTTTTAACTGATCCTTCGTTTTCTTCATTTTGATTCCTCCCTGTTAGATTCATAGAAATTACGAGTTTTTTCCTATCACTAGTAGTATATCTATACTTTCCAAAATGTCAACAAATAAAATATAATTCAGCAGTTGACAAAGAAATTAACGTATGAAATTATTTTTATGATTCTAATTTAAAAAATGGTGTTAAGAAATGAAAAAGCAATCAAATCTGCACGGTGAAAAAAAAGTTTATCATATTGTCTACGAAGAAGCACTGAACAATCCCCAATGTGAAGCCGCTTTATTCAAAGAAGGGGCACTTCTTGTCATTGCAGGTGCCGGCAGCGGAAAAACCAGAACACTTACATGCCGTGTGGCACGGCTTGTAGAAGACGGGGTAATACCGTCGTCCATTCTATTGTTAACATTCACCCGAAAAGCAGCATTTCAAATGCTTGACCGGGCAAGCAAATTACTTGACTACAGATGTGAAAAAGTCTCCGGCGGTACATTCCATTCCTTCGCAAATATTATTTTA
>JAUVGT010000413.1 GCA_030593645.1 Deltaproteobacteria bacterium | reverse complement strand
AAAAAATGTCTCTTTGAACAGATGATTCTATTAATTGACCTTAAATGATCATCATGTTAATGTACCTATTGAAAAAATATTCGAACCAGGCACCAGCATTCCAATCCTGATGAATTCGTAAAAATTCCAAAACAATTGGGTAAACTAAAAATTCGCAACACCTGGACACTAACTTTGGAACAGACTGCGGAGCTTTCTACTTTTTTAAATGTGCATGACCTGATAGATCAGGAGTACCTCATATAAAATGCTTAAGCCCTATTTTGGTGAAATCATCGCTTTCGGTACAGTATTATGCTGGACAGTGGGCGCCCAGTTTTTTGAAGCTGCAGGTAAACAAATCGGAGCGCTGACCGTTAATTTAGTCAGACTTTTGATGGCCTTTTTTCTTTTTTGTATTTTTCTGTATATAACAAGGGGGGAATTCGTTCCTCTTGGTTTTTCAGCCTCCGCATGGGGATGGCTTGCTTTGTCCGGTATCATCGGTTTTTCATTTGGTGATATGTTTTTGTTTAGTGCATTTGTAGAAATTGGACCGAGAATTTCGATGCTGATCATGTCCCTGGCAGCCCCTCTAACCGCAATCATCGGCTGGGTTTTCTTAGGGGAAATATATACACTTCATCAGTGGCTCGGCATCGCAATCACCATTTTGGGTGTTTCCTGGGTAGTTATGGAAAAAAATAATAATAGCCGGAACAATGAATTGGTAAAAAATGAACAAAGGTGGGTTAGGGATATTACATTCAAAGGTCTTGTTTTCGGATTCCTGGGGATGACGGGACAGGCCATCGGATATGTGATCAGCAAACACGGTATGAAGGCCGAAAACGGTTATCTCGACCCGTTTGCTTCCACGCAAATTCGTGTGATTGCCGGCACAATCGGATTCATCGTTATCTATTCATTTCTTCGGAAATGGCCCGTTTTTCTGACTTCTTTAAAGAATAAAAAAGGAATGGGTTTTACAGCGGTCGGTGCGTTTCTGGGACCATTTCTTGGCGTTTCTCTTTCCCTGTTCGCGCTCCATTATATTTCGACAGGCGTGGCCACCACAATACTGTCACTTGTTCCCATATTCATCATTCCATTTTCAGTATTCTTACATAAGGAACACGTTTCCACACGCGGGATTTTTGGGGCCGTAATTGCCATCGGAGGAATTGTACTGTTGATCTATTAGATAGTTGGTAGATAGTGGCAGAGAGTAAACATTACCGGTTTCAGTATTTTTGCAGAACTATTATATTCAATGAAAAGTATAAAGAGAGATATTTTCAATCGTATTGATTTCATCCTCGTCGAGTTCAATAGCATATACCTCCAGATCCTCTTTCATATGACTCTTGCTTGTTGTTCCGGTCAGTGGGATCATACCAACCTGCATAGCGAATCGAAATACCATTTGTGCGATAGAGCACCTTTTCTGTTTGGCGATTATGTATATTTCGGGATGATCCAAATCCATTGAATTAGCTGTGAGGAGAGAAAAACCCTGGTAGATGATGTCATTTGAACGGCAAAGCTCCCGAATCCTGATATCCCATTTTGTTCTGGCAAAACACCGATTTTGAACAAATGCCGGTTTAACTTCCGACTTTTCAAAAAGCAGTTCCAGTTGATCATATCCAATATTGGAAACACCGAGTAATTTTATGGAACCGGATTTTTTTAGATTCTCCATTTCCTGCCAGACTTCCCAATCACTCGGGCTCAAACCGCTGGTGAAGGCAGGGCCATGAAGAATATACGAGTCCAGATATGAAGTACCGAAATGTACCAGAGAATTTTCAAAAGACTGTCTGACCTGTGTTGAATAGTCTGCATCTGGATCATAAGGCAGCCTGTGGTCCTGGCTCGCAGAATAAGTAAATTTTGTCTGCAAAAAAAGATCTTCACGTTTTAATTTGTTTTCAGCCAGTTTTTTTTGAACAGCCTGCCCCACACCGGCCTCATTGTAATGGCGGCGCTGATTCGCGGTATCGATTCCCAGGAATCCGGACTCAATGGCCAATTGAGTTAATACCTCGGATTGGTCCTCTTTCCAGGCGGTTCCGTAAATAAATGTGGGGATCGTCACCCCTCTATGATTTATCTGGCGTTTGATCTGATGGGAAGTGTCTGACATTTTGTTTTCTCCTTTAAGATAAATTTTATATCAAACCGCAAAGACCTCAAAGAAAAACAAATTATTATTGCCAGCAACAAAACTTGTTTTGCATAAGGGTTATCGGGCCCAAAAGCTCCGCACCCTATTTATCGATTATGATACCCAGTGAATAATTGATCCTGGTGATCACACCATTTTTCACCGTGAAGATAAAACCCTTTTTCTTTTTAAAAAAATTACCTCGAACAAAAATCCACTCATCACCATTTTGGATAATCGCTTTTGCTTTTTTATCCGATGAAGAGGTAATCGAGTAAACACTATCCAGTGCCGTCTGGAGTGTTTCCGCGTCCGTTCGAGTTTTTAGCCGAAAATCTTTCTGTATAGTACTTTTTAAATTGGGCATGGATCTGCCGGTCATTGTACCTTCCGGTTCAACAATGCTATCGCCAATCTTTGCCAATAGAAGTTTTCCCATTCCATAAGAAGTCCCCGGAGAGGGGGTTCTGGCCAATTTTACACTGAAAAAGGGCCCAGCAAATACTTTTTTTAAAGCAGGTGATTCAATTCGCACAGAATCTATCTTGAGCATTTTAATAACGGCATCTCGAATCATTGTTTGCTCTTCCCGCGTAAGGGTTTGAGCAAGTGATGATACCGTAAACAATAAAACAAGCATTAAGGCAAACAACATTATTTTCTTCATGTAATACCTCCTTTTCCATCAGAAATGGACACTCATTTAAAAATGTGATGGTATTTTTTTATTTAACACAATCTGCTTTAGGTCAATGACAGTATCATACACATAAACCTCAACCCCGTTTTGCACTGCCTTGCGAAGCTCCTTACCGTAAGCCGGATCAATCTGGTCCGCGGGCTGAAAAGAAACCGCATCCATCCGCTGAATCAGATAAAACATCACGCATCGGTGCCCTTTTTTGATCAAATTCTGCAGCTCGACCAGATGTTTCAATCCCCTTGAAGTCACCGCGTCCGGGAAAGAGGCGATTTGATTTTCCACCAGGGTACAGTTTTTTATCTCCACATAACATTTTTCTTTCTTTCCCTTTACCAGGCATAAATCAAGACGGGAATGATCCCCGACCTTAACTTCGGCCTTAACCTCATCGTAGCCATCAAGCCCATTGACCAATTCCTGTTCAATGGAGGTTTTCACCAGTTTGTTGGGGACCATGGTATTCACCCCGACCAGGGAGGATGGCATTTTAATCATCTCCCATGTATATTTGAGTTTTCTTTTTGGATTGTCATGATATGATAGATAGACCGGCCTGCCCGGATCGCAGCACGCTATCATGGTGCCGGAATTGGGGCAGTGGGCGGTGACTTGTTTGCCGTCATCAAGTTCAACATCCGCAAGAAAGCGTTTGTATCTTTTGATCAATGTCCCCTTTGTTAATTCGGGCCACTGATGCCCTTTTGATATTTTCATTGACGAAATTCCTATATGGACTGTTGAGACATCTTTAACGGTTTCGTAATCCGCCGTAGGCGGACCAACTTCTGCGTTGTGCTGCATTTTGCAATGATTCAACTCCCCTGTTAAATAAAAAGACAGATTTAACAGGGCTGATCCGATAAGTACGCTTCATCATTACAAATATTGCACGCCTTGAATTTGAACTCTTTACGAAACCGTCACATTCGAACTTTTTTCGAGACCATCATCGTTGTCTCAAAACATTTTTTTTGAGACAGAAAACCGGGTTCGATAATGTGATTAATGATTACTTTTATGAAAATACATCATTTCAATCATTAATCAACCCTGAATAGTAAAAAGCCGGGTCCAAAGGGCCCGGCTTTGAACACCCCTCTAAGGGGATTTAACAAGTGCCTAAAGTGCTCTTAAGTGACTAAAGTGCCTTGTATGATGAAAAATCATACAGAGTATTTAATATAATTTGTATAATGCATCGTCCCAGCAAAAAATTGCGCGGGCGAGAATGGGCCTTCAACAGCTC
>JAUVGT010000233.1 GCA_030593645.1 Deltaproteobacteria bacterium | reverse complement strand
AGATCATCAAGGGAGAGATCCCAAGTGTCAGGGTATATGAAAATCAACAAATCCTGGCATTCGCAGACATCAATCCCATAACAAATGGTCATACTTTGATTATACCTAAAAGCCATGCTGAAAATATCTGGGAAATTTCCGGTGAAGATTTGATTGCAATTCATCAGGCATCGAAGAAAATTTCCGGAGCGATGAAGAAAATTTTAAATCCCGAGGGGATCGCGTTCCTTCAGCTTAACGGGAGAGGTGTCAATCAAGTGGTAATGCATTATCATCTCCACCTGATACCCAGGGAAACCGGCTCATCCGAACTATCCATGACAGCATGGGAATTGAAATCCGGAGATATGGAGTTAATCAAAAAAACCGCAGCAAGGCTTGCCGGGGCTATTGAATCCAATTGATATATCGGTCCACTCCAGTCATGAACCGTCACATTCGGACTTTTTACGAGACCATCAGAAGTGGTTTGCAGGGTTAAATGGTGGCCTCATATGAGGTGGCATCTGTCTGATCCGTTTTGTTATCGATTTCAATACCTGAAAGCGACCCCCATTCCGATTTGTACATGGCGTTAAAAATGATATCAAACATAATGCCGATTAAAGCGTAAGCCGATAAATTCAATTCATACGTGTTAAACACTTTGATCAGTTTTTCTATTTTTTCTATTCGGTATTTCAGTTTCTCCAGATCCTGAAACAGATTAATGGCGAGAACTCGCCTGTTTTGCTGACCCCGGGAGATGTTTTTATTTTTAATCCAGTAATTTTTTAATTTTGTGATATTTTTACAGGATGCACAGTAAAGGTCCTGACAATTTTTCTTTCCGTTAAATATTTCCTGGGATTGAATGGTTTTTTTCAGTTTTATTTCAATCTCTTTTTTTTCGATTAAGAATTCTTCGCTGAACATTGCTTTCACGTGATCAGGGAGTGATACCCTGACAGATTCAAGCATATCCTTTTTAATTTTGATTTTTCTGTGAAGCTCCACGTTAATGCTTAACCAGAACATCCGGCTTGAATGTTTAAAAACATTGAATAGAGCCTTAACACCACCTCTTGTTTCGAGCATCTGCTCTTTTATGCCGATAATCAGTTTGCCTGACTGCATAAACAAATAGGCACCGGTAACTGTTTCATAAATCATTGCCAGGGTTGCAAACCAGTCCTGAAGGTATAGTATGCGTTTGTAGTCTTTAAAGAATTGATCCAGTAGTTTATTTAAGAACAGATGTGACGGTGTTGAATAGGATGGAGTTCCGCCCAGTATCGGTTGGGCCACATTCTTATTTCCATCGGGATTATAATGAACCGCTGTTTCAACATCAATAAGCCCCACGGAATAATCATTACATGAATTTAAAAAATCGGGATACCTGGAACGTTCCCCGGCGATCAGCAAATTGTCCGGTTTAAGATCACGAATGGCCACATCTCTTTTTTTAAGCCAGCTTAGCAAATCGAGCAGGTTTGTAATCAAAGTTTCCATCTGGGGTTGGTGTTGTTTAACCGTTGTTTTTTGTACACTAAGCGTAATGATCTGACGGTATTTTTCAACTATTTCCTGATTCTTTTTTAAAAGTTTTCCAAGCAGGCGATTTAGTTTATCTATAAATTCCGGGTTTATATTCTTTTCTTTGGATTTGATTTTCTTGTTGGCAAGATGAAGTAAAAACCACTTTTGCAGTGTAAAACGGGGTATGGACTCAGAATATCCTGATTTTGTTTGAAATTTTTCAACATTATTTTTGAATGTATCGTACAATTTTCGGATACTCTCAATGAGAGTACTATTGTCGAATTCATATCGTCCTTCAAAACCATATGTCTCCCAGATTACATCCGGATTATGAATGATTTCCTGCTGAACCTTGGTTTTGAGATTGTGAATATCTTTGAGTGTATCACCTAAAAAGAAATATTTTGACAGGTCCATGATAAATACAAAAGATTTATCGATCTTCAGGTATTCCTGAAAACCAGGATAGTTAATCAGCCAGTTGTAATATTTCTTCTCAAGCTCGATATGCGGTAAAGACTTACTGTTGGCAATGGGATGGATCAGTTTCATGACAGCAGAAACACTGGGTACCAGGCACTCCCTTGGAGCTAGCCGATTAACAATTTTTTGATCCGCGATGATTGTGTTTATGTAGGTTTTAAAATCTGTGATCGGTTTGGGTGGTATTTTGATCACAAGATGATCGTCGAAAATCGCAGAATAACATTGACTTCTGCTGCCGCTCTCTTCGCCTATGGTCCCTACGGTCATATTCCTGGATTTCCATGCACGTTTTTTGGCAACTTTTAATTCATATCTTTCTTTTGGCGCGATTGTCCTGCTATCGAGGGGTTTTATCTGTGACAAGGCATCCAGATCTTCACCCAGCTGAAATTTGTATATTTTTAAAAAAAACTGTACGATTCTCCGGGTGCCGATCATTTTTTTATCTTTTTGAAGGCCATTCCCGTTTTGTTCCGTAACCCGATCGTTCCGATTTTTTTTAGTTTTTATTCTGTCTTTGAAAGTTCCGAATATTTCATATATGATGAAAAGTGCCAGGATGCCTGTAATCAATAGCGGGAAATATCCGCCGATCAGAGGCATTTTCATTAAGTATTCATAAATTCTCAATGGTATGAATGCGGTTATGATTAGAATGGTCAAGGTGAGGTAAACAACCTTAAACATAAAATTGAAACGTTTTTTTATCATTAATGCCTCAATATCTTTTTAATAATACTTAATACATGTTCGATATCTTTTGATTTAATGTGGTAGTGCGTAACAGCCCTTATCACATTCGGTCCAAAGGGGAGGGTCCTGATACCTTCGGCATATAGACGTTTTTCCATTTCCACTGCCGACAGGCTGTGGGGTGGTGTATTAAAGTATACAATATTTGTTTTGATGCTTTCAGGATCAAGCATCCGTTCATCTATTGATGCCAGACCGTGCGCCAGGATTTTTGCGTTTGCATGGTCCTCGGACAGCCGTTTCGTCATCTCCGTGAGCGCGAGAATACCTGGAGCTGCCAGAACACCAGCTTGCCGCATTCCTCCTCCCAGAAGTTTGCGTGATCTTCTGGCTTTATTAATAAATTTTCTGGTACCGCATACAACAGATCCGACCGGGGCGGCCAATCCTTTACTCAGACAAATACTCACCGAATCAGCATCAGCTGTGAGTTTTGCCGGATTGATTTTTAAGGCAGCCGCAGCGTGAAATAAACGCGCACCATCAAGGTGTATTTTTAAGCCGTGCTTTTTTGCAAGTTTTCCGATTGAGCGCATATATTCGGCACCCAGGGGGCTTCCATTGCAGAGGTTATGAGTGTTTTCAAGCACAATCAATCTGGTGCGCGGATAATGAATATCATCACCACGAATCACATGTTCAATATCTTTAATTTGCATGGTTCCGTCTGAGAGATTGGGTACGGTTCTGGAATGAATACCGCCAACGGCGGCACTCGAGCCCTGTTCATAGAAAAAGATGTGCGCTTTATCACCCACAATCATTTCATCGCCTCGATTGCAGTGAGCAAGCTGACAGATCAGGTTGCCCATGGTCCCGCTTGCAACAAATAGAGCCGCTTCTTTTCCAAGGGTTTTGGCTGCTGTTTCTTCCAACCGGTTGACTGTAGGATCTTCACCGAATACATCATCGCCGAGTTTGGCTTCAACGATCGCTTTTAACATTTCGGGAGTGGGCTTTGTGACAGTGTCTGATCGCAGATCGATTGTTTTCATGATGTTACTCCTGAATCTTATATATCGGATAAAAATGAATTAACATCCATCCTCGAGACCGGATGCGTCATCAGATTATCAAGGTGGTATAATGGGTTTAATTTAGGCAATTTCAAAAAGATTGCTTATCGCTGCCACGGTATACGTAACGTAATTACTAACACTCTGCAAGAATTAAAACCTTGAAATCGATCCGTGATTAGGGCATATTCCTAATATACGCAGGCAAACAAATGGAAGTGTTTTCAAAATCTCTTCCCGGTCACTTTGGACCCGGCTCGTTACACCCGCTTGAAGGTTTTGAAACCGCTTGGAAAAGGAATGACTACCGGCAGGGGCTTAATCTGAAAACCGAATAGCAGGAAGAGGGCTAAAAATGGGAAAAGTGTTATGGGAGCCATCTGAGGATACAATCAAAAATACCAATATGTACAGTTTTATGCAAACTGTTAACCAAAGCCGTAAACAGGACTTTAAAGATTACAATCAGCTCTATCAATGGTCTATCGAAAATATTCCTGATTTTTGGGATTTAATGTGGAAATTTGCCGATATCAGAGCATCCAGACCCTATCAGCAGGTGGTGGATAATCAAACAAAAATGCCCGGTGCGAAATGGTTTACCGGCGCAACGCTTAATTTTGCTGAAAATCTTCTTCGTTTTAAAGATGACCGAACAGCTCTGATATTTAAAGGTGAAGCCAGGGATTCGGTAAGGCTGACTTATTCTGAGCTCTATGATGAGGTAGCCCGGGTTGCAAAATCTTTAAGAGAAAGCGGCGTCAGCATTGGGGATCGGGTGGTTGGATTCATGCCCAACATGCCCGAATCAATTATCGCGATGCTGGCCGCTGTGAGTGTCGGCGCCACATGGTCTTCCTGTTCACCTGATTTTGGAATAAAAGGAGTCCTTGATCGGTTTGGTCAGATAAAACCCAAGGTGCTGTTTACAGCTGATGGTTATTTTTTTAAAGGAAAAGAGATCGATTCTCTTGATATCATATCGAATATTATAAAAAAGCTTCCTTCGATCGAGAGAGTGGTTGTCATTCCTTATACAAGGGAAACGGTCGATATAGATCGTATACCGAATGCGGTTCATTATCATGATTTCAAATCCGGTGATTCAGGTCTGGAAATTGAGTTTGAACAGCTTCCATTCGATCATCCTTTATATATCATGTATTCTTCCGGAACGACCGGTCTGCCAAAGTGCATGGTTCAGAGTGCCGGAGGGATATTGATCAATCATCTCAAGGAACTTTTACTCCACACGGATTTAAAACGCCAAGACACAATATTCTATTTCACCACATGTGGGTGGATGATGTGGAATTGGCTGACCAGTTCGCTCGCTGTTGGCGCGACGATTGTATTATATGACGGGAATCCATTTCATCCTCATCCCGGGGTATTATGGGAAATGGCACAGAATGAAAAAATCACCGTATTCGGAACAAGTGCCGGTTACCTGGCAGCCCTCCAGGCCAGCAATGTAAAGCCCGGGAAGGAATATGATCTGACACGCTTAAGGGCGGTACTTTCCACAGGTTCCCCTCTTTCTGTCGAAGGTTTTCAATTTGTATACAAGAATATCAAAGAGGACCTTCAGCTCGCTTCCATTTCAGGCGGTACCGATTTAAACGGCTGTTTTATCCTTGGAAATCCAATGGAACCGGTATATGAGGGTGAACTCCAGTGCCGGGGACTGGCAATGAAAGTTGAAGCTTTCGATGAAAATGGAAATCCTGTTGTGAGGCAGCAGGGAGAATTGGTCTGCAGCGCCCCATTTCCATCCATGCCGATATATTTTTGGGATGACCCTGATAACCGTAAATACCACAATGCCTATTTTGATGTATATCCCGGTATCTGGCGGCACGGTGATTATATTGAAATCACCGATAACGGAGGGGTCATTATATATGGCAGGTCAGACGCAACCTTGAATCCGGGCGGTGTACGGATCGGAACATCTGATATTTATCGACAGGTGGAACAATTGAAAGAAATCGATGACAGTGTGGTCATCGGACAGACCTGGAAAAATGACATCAGGATTATTCTTTTTGTAAAAATCGCCGGGAATATTAAATTGACAGATGATTTAAAAAATAAAATAAAACAGACCATACGGAAAAACACCTCACCCAGACATGTACCGGCTAAAATTATTTCCGTTCCTGATATTCCATATACCCTGAATATGAAAAAAGTTGAACTGGCAGTTAAAAAAGTCGTGGAAAACAAACCTGTATTGAATAAAGACGCATTAAGCAATCCTGAGGTGCTTGATTATTATGCGGATATTAAAGAACTTCAGGAGGACTGAGGATTTAACGGGATGTGTGATGCACCACAAAGGGGGAGTAGAAATGGGCTTGGATCACACATCCCGCACAGGGGGAATTTGAAGCTACTTAATGATTTTGACTACCATAAAGCCGGTTTGGCCTCTCTTGACCAGTAATTTTATTTCTTGTCCTTTTTTAATATCTTTGATCTGGTTTTTAAAATCGACCACGCCGGAAATCGGTTTATGATTGATCTCCTTGATCAGATCACCCGGTTGGATTCCGGCATGATCACTTTTGCTTCCGGTTTTCACTTTAGCGACAATGACGCCGCCTTCATTTTCATTGTAACCGAATCGTCGTGAACTTTCATGATTCAGGCCGGTCACTGCCAGGCCGAGTTCACCACCGGTTTCCGGTGCTTTCTCTGCTTTATCTGAATCACCCGGGCGTTTGGCGGTTTCGAAATTTATGGTTTTCTTTTTACCGTTTCTAAGTATGATTATTTCTGTATTTTTTCCCACTCCTACGTCGGTAATGGTTTTAACCAGTTCACGGCTGGTGGCAATCGGTTTACCGTTTACCTCGATAATGATATCATTGACCTTGATTCCGGCTTTATCTGCAGGATCTCCTTCAAAGACTTTGGATACAAGAACTCCTTTCCGGCCCTTAACATTGTAGTACTCCGCAAGTTCAGGTGTGAGATCCTGTATACCCACGCCCAGCCAGCCGCGGCTGACTTCACCCTTGTTTTTAAGCTGATTAATGATTCCCTCGGCCATGCTGGATGGGATGGCAAATCCTATGCCCTGGCCGCTTGCAACGATAGCCGTATTAATACCCACAACCTTTCCTTCCATGTTAATCAGGGGGCCGCCGCTGTTACCCGGATTTATTGACGCATCTGTCTGGATAAAATCATCAAAGGGTCCTGAACCGATGATCCGCCCCTTGGCACTGACAATACCCGCGGTGACGGTCTGCTCCAGTCCGAACGGACTTCCTATTGCCACCACCCAGCTACCCACTGCCAACGCATCCGAATTGCCCATCTCAAGTGGAACCAGAGTCTCTGATGATTCAATTTTGATTAAAGCCAGATCAGTATTTGGATCACGACCCACAAGCTTGGCTTTATGCTCCTTGCCGCTTGCGAGTTTTACAGTAATTTCATCGGCATTATCGATCACATGGTTATTGGTAACAATATATCCTTCCTTGCTTATGATAAAACCGGAACCCAGACTCCTTTGCTTAAAGTCTCGTGATGGGCCGTTTTCGGGAAATTGCCTGAAGAAGTCTTTAAAAGGATCTCTGTTTCCAAAAGGGTTGCCGAAAAAATGGCGATAAACACGGCCCCCGCCTTTGGTGGTTTTAACGGTTCTTATATTCACGACAGCGGGCCGGGCTTTTTCCGCAAGGTCTGTAAAACTCTGCGGAACCATGCGTACTTGAGAATCGGCAGACACATTGAACGTACCCAAAACAAACAGTATCCCGGTTATGATTAGAAGTGCAGAATAGCTTAATATTTTCTTATTATTTTTCATTTTTAAACCTCCATATCTTTCCATTTTTAAAGCAGGACTTTGGCACTATATAAATATAAAACGTAAAAAATCACAAACAACCCCGGAAGGGTATTAAATTCAATATTAAAAACAGTGCTATTGACTGTTTCATTTCAATATACAACCGAAAGTTCACCAGAACATGACCGAAAGATTACAAAATGGTAATGTTGATGGTCTCGTAAAAAGTCCGAATGAGACGGTTTCGTAAAAAGTTCAAATTCAAGGCGTGCAAATTTCGTAATCATGAAGCGTACTTATCGGACCCGCCCTGTTAAATCTGTCTTTTTATTTAACAGGGGAGTTGAATGAT
>JAUVGT010000377.1 GCA_030593645.1 Deltaproteobacteria bacterium | reverse complement strand
GATCCAACTTTACTACAGCGATTTCACTTTCTTTAACTCATCGGCAAAAACTTCTGGATCATTGATTGGTACATGACATACACCCTGCTCACATAAGTAAACGGTTGTCTTTCCACTGATCGTTTTTTTTCCTTTAACCAGGGGTGTAAGTTTCAGGTGGGCATCCCGTTCATCCCCTTCAGAAGTCACCACTAGTGCTTTATTGGGCTGAAATGAATTTCGGAGTACATTTAAAAAAGGTTCCGCTGATTTTTTATCTTTATCCGGTGTAACGATGATAATCTCTCTGGGTCTATCAAGAAGTGTATCCACAGCAAGCAGCAGTTCAGAGAATGATGCGGGATTTTGATTTAACATTCCTGAAAAAAGTTTTAATGCTTTTTCAGCGCGTTTTCGATAGGTATCATCGGTTGTTATTTGATACAGCCTTAAGAGATTTGAGACAGCGTACGAATTACCGGACGGAACAGCGCCGTCATAAAAAGGTTTTTCCCGTACAATGAGATCTTTCTGATCATCATCTGTCATATAAAAACCGCCATTTTCAATATCTTCGAAATGTTCTTCAAGCACATTGTCCAGAAGGAGTGCTTTTTTCAACCAAAAAGGATCATGATCGGTTTCATAAAGATCAAGGAATGCTGTGATTAAAAACGCGTAATCATTCAGAAAGGCCCTATGTCCCACCTTCTTGTCTTTATAACTTCGATGCAGTTTTTTATGGATTAACATATGATCCAGGATAAAAACGGCTGCTTTTTTTGCAGTATTCATTAGAACGTTGTCGTTTAAGACGAATCCAGCCCTGGCATAAGCAATGATCATTAAGGCGTTCCAGGATGTAAGGATTTTTTCATCTCTCAGGGGGGCCGGCCGTTTATTTCTTTCCTCTAAGAGAATTTCCCGTGATTCAGTCATAACTTCCATCAGCCGGGTTTCATTAATGCTGAGTTTTCCCGGAATGTCTTCAATTGATCCGGATGTATGTAAAATATGCCTGCCTTCGAAATCAGCGTTTCGATCGACCATAAAGCAGGGTTTTAAAATTTTTGCTTGATCGGTATCAAGAACTGCATCAATCTCTGCTTCAGTCCATGTGAAAAACCAGCCCTCCTCCCTGTGACCATCAGGATTCAGGGAATCGGCGTCAGTGGCTGAATAGAACCCACCTTCCGGGGAGGTCATTTCTCTTTTTACGTAGTGTAAAATACGTTTTGTGATTTGCTCATATTCTTTCTTTCCCGTTACCTGGTAAGCCTCAAGATATGATATGGCCAGGAGCGCGTTATCATAAAGCATTTTTTCAAAATGAGGAACCAGCCATTTTTCATCTGTGGAGTATCGGTGAAAGCCGCCGCCCACCTGGTCATGGATTCCGCCGGATGCCATACGATCCAAAGATGTTTTGGCCATGAGTAAAACATTTTTATCATCCGTTCTTCTGTAATAACGCAGAAGCAGTCTGATCGGCAGGCTGGACGGAAATTTAGGGGATCCTGTTAACCCGCCGTAAACAGGATCAAACAGGCTCTGGTAGTGCCTGATCGATCGATGTAAAATTTCAGTCCCTGGGAGTCCTCTTCCTTTTTGCGGTTCCATCATTTGACGGATCAAAGATGTAATCTGCCTGCCGGATTTTGAAGCCATATCCTTTTTTGTCTGATGGGTTTCACTGATCTTTTCAAGTAATGTCAGAAATCCGGTAGCCGCCCCCCGATCACCATCCCTGGCCGGAAAATAGGTTCCCCCATAAAAAGGCTTTCTGTCCGGAGTGAGCCAGACTGTCATCGGCCAGCCGCCTCTTCCGGTTATCGCCTGGACAGCGGTCATATACAGAGAATCAAGATCCGGTCTCTCTTCACGGTCGACTTTTATCGCGATATAGTTTTCATTGATGTATTTTGCGATTTCCTCGTCTTCAAATGATTCTTCCTCCATCACGTGGCACCAGTGGCACGTGGAATAACCGATACTTAAAAGTACAGGGCGGTTCAGTCTTTTTGCTTCGTCAAAAGCTTCATCTCCCCAGGAATACCAGTTTACCGGATTGTGAGCGTGCTGAAGAAGATATGGGCTCGATTCAAGGAAAAGCCGGTTCGTGTATTTGGCTGAGCCATCGGGAAGAATATGTTTGGTCCGGGGTTTATACTGATCCCCCCGATGTTTTTTCATGATTTCAATTTTTTCTTTTAACATCTTATTATACCCTCCTGTTCCGGGAACGGGAATCCATTAGCCTGGTTTAAAACGCTGTAATAACAAATAACCATGAACAAAATTTATAGAACATTATCCTGGCCCCCTTCGAGGAGGCTTCCTGAGGCCTCCCGTTTTGCGGGAGGAGTCTCACTCTTTCACAGTTTTTCAATTCGATTGTCTTGTCAAAGCATTTTTATGCATTACTATAACATATTACATTGTGGTATATTATCAAGGTGCAAGGTTCATTTTCTGCAATCCATAGGATTGTGGCACAAAGGTTGCTATAATCGAAGGAGGTGCAATATGCGAAGAGAAACAAGAATCAAAAAGACCATAATTATTTTATTGTTTCTGATATTTTTTTTACCGGGAAAGATGTTAATTATTGCAAGCGAAGTTCCGGTGATTACTCCAGGGGATATTCAACAGGGGCCGAAAGGGACGGCCGGATCTGATTGGCATCCAGTATCACTTGTTTCGGTAAAATCACAAGGTATCATTTCAGTACGATCAATTCATCCAGATGATGTCATGTTAACGGCATTCCCAAAAACCATCATTACTGTTTTTGATTTTAATCGTTACGGAAAATGGCACAGTAATGACAAGATAGGTCCGGTTGTTGCCGGCCGGCTCATGACTGTACTATCCGCAGACAGACGTTTGGAAATTATACACCAAAGAGCAATCAATAAAACTATAAAAAACCAGGGGTATACGCTGTTCGGGACTGGATGCAGTCCCAATGCTATTGAGCAGTTGAAGATGGCGGGCGTCGATTATTTGATATCAGGGTCAGTCATAAAATATCAGGATACAATTGAAATCAATGCCTGGATAACAAATGTTGAATCCGCGTCCATCGTTACACTCGAACAGGTAAAAGGTAAAAACGATACTCCACCGGAAAAACTTATTGATGAAATTAATAAGAAGATCATTAAAAATTTTCCACCTAAGAAATATATTGTCAACCGGAATGGGAGTGAAGTCACCATAGATATAGGATCATACGATGAAATAAAACCAAGTATGTATTACGCAGTATTTGAAAAACATGAACTCATAAACGGTGATTTTGATGAACGGAGAGTTGATACTAAGAAAAAAATGGTTGGCATTATTCGTGTGGAAAAAGTTCAAAAAAAAATAGCAACAGCCAAAATAGTGTACGAAACATATCCCGGAGCTGTCACCAATGGACAAACAGTGATGAGAACTGGAAGTGTAACAGGAACAAATCTGACCTAACTCCGAGCGCCTAAAATGTAAATTTATTTCATCAAATAAAACCTGGTCCTTTGGGCCAGGTCAGAGATAAATGGCTCTGCCATAAGAAATAAATCAGAGTGACTAAAGTGAGCTAAAGTGCACTAAAGTTCCGTCGCCGCTAAAGCTATGCGGACAGTTCCCGCCGTCGCTAAAGCTATGGCGGACAAGTCAAAGCCGGGCCCTTTGGACCCGGATTTTTACTTTTACGCGAATCCTTAGGAGAACATCAATATGAGCCTGGAATCTATCCCAACCCGTGGAAGAACACTTGATTATGCTGCCGGGGTTTATGATTTTTGTGAACCTATGCTTTTATTTGGAAGGGAGAAAGCAATCAATAAACGGCTTGTTGGGCTCCTGGAAATCGAAACATCTCACAGGATACTTGATATTGGCTGCGGTACCGGTGTTCTTTCAAAAAGAATCGCTGATGAATTAGATGCTGAAACCGGCGGTATTTCCGTGGGTATTGATGCGTCCGGTAAAATGATTGAGGGGGCAAGAAAAAAAAGGGGAAGTGATGTCAGTCGTTTTGAGGTTGCAGCCGCGGAAAAACTTCCATTTGAAAATGAATATTTTGATTCGGTGGTTTCCACGCTTTTTTTTCATCATATACATCTTGACTTGAAAGAGAGAGCCCTGTCCGAAGCGTTTAGAGTTTTAAAACCGGGCGGGAAGCTGGTGATTTCCGACATGCATACACCTACAAATCTTTTTGGCGCGATACTGTCTCATGCCTCACGCTGGATCCTTTTCCAACCTCAGATCGGAGAAAATATCAGGGGAGTCATGCCCGGACTTATTAAAGCGGCCGGATTTCTATCGCCTGAATATGTCACAACCTATTTCGGGTATATCACTGTTTTTTCGACCATAAAACCGTAAAGGAATATTATATGAACTTTTTTGAACGACTTAAGCTCAAAACGGACATCAGGGGCATTCAGCATACTTTCAATTCTCTTAAGGAAGAACTTCAGGAGGGTCTTTCCCAGTATTGGGAAACGGCTGACGAAATCCTTCAGGGAAGCGGAATAAAACTGATGAAGCCCGCCTCTGAATATTTTTCCATAGAAAAGAACTTTTTTTCCGCGCTTTTTCTTTATTCATACTTCAGAGCGGGTATTCCGCATTCAAGAAGGATTCTTTATACTGCCGTGAATCAGTGTCTACGGGGAATGGTAACAGGCTGTGACAATATCCTTGATGATGAGTATAAAAAAACACTGGATACGGATCT
>JAUVGT010000187.1 GCA_030593645.1 Deltaproteobacteria bacterium | reverse complement strand
GGAACTTTAGTGCACTTTAGCTCACTTTAGTCACTTTGATTTATTTCTTATGGCAGAGCCATTTATCTCTGACCTGGCCCAAAGGACCAGGTTTTATTTGATAAAATAAATGATCGTGGTCTCGTAAAAAATCCGAATATGACGGTATTGTAAAAAGTTCAAATTCAAGGCGTGCAAATTTCGTAATCATTCAGCGTACTTCTCGTACGCTGAATGATTGCAAAATGCAGCACACGCAGAAGTTGGACTTTTTACGAGACCTTCGATGATCATTTATTGTTCTGTAAGTACAGTATATTTTATCGGACCGAATATTCACAAATTTAAAGGCTATCGGAAAAATGGTTGTCAGCAAAAAGCGGAAGCATGAAAGAAAAACACAAATCATTACCGCGGCTGCATGTGTTTTTTCTAAAAATGGATTTTCAAATACTGTGATGGCCGATATTGCGCTTGAAGCCGGTATTGGAAAAGGTACTATCTACGAGTACTTTAAAAGTAAGGAGGATCTGTTTTTTGCTGTATTTGAATGGTTCTCACTTAAAATCGAAAAAACCGCATCGATGGATGTTTCCAAGCTCAGCGGGACAGCCTCAGAGAGACTGATGGTTTTGAATGATTCATTAATGAGTTCATGGTTTGAAACAAAGGATATGTTTACACTGGTTATGGAATTCTGGTCCGCGTCATCATCATCATCACTTAGAGAACGTTTTAAAAATGCGTTTCACAATTTATATAAAGAATACAGATATTTTGTTTCATCCCTGCTTCAATATGGGATCGATCATAACGAATTTCGATCCGATATAAAAATCGAATCAGTGGCTGCTGCTCTTGTGGGTACATGGGACGCAATATTTCTTCAGGCGTGGTTTGATGAATCCTTTGATCCCATTACAACATCCAAAGATTTTCTCGAAGTGCTCTTAAAAGGATTGGCGAATCACGAATAATTTTGACGGCTTCGTAAAAAGTCCGAAAATCATCTTTAGCGTCATTCCGGCGGAGGCCGGAATCCAGTAATTTCAAACACTTCTGGACCCCGGCCTCCGCCTGAGTGACGGGAAAACGGACTTTTTACTAGACCATCAACCTTTAATATTCAATAATTAAGGAAAATAATATGTTTCGAAAGCAAATCGCAATATCAATTCTTTCTTTGCCCCTTATAATTGGATTTTATATCAACTCCCCGGCACAGGATACTCAAACACTTGTAAAATCCTGCTTTAATTACATGCGGGGCAGCGCATCCATCAGTACGGTGGATATGATCATACACCGCCCGGGCTGGGAAAGGAGTATGACAATCAAGGCATGGACCAAAGGAGAAAAAAAATCGTTTTTTGTTATTACCGCCCCTCCCAAGGATAATGGCAACGGCACTCTCAAAAAGGGTCGTGAAATGTGGATGTTTAATCCAAAAATCAACCGCGTGATCAAGCTGCCCCCTTCAATGATGTCCCAGGGCTGGATGGGATCTGACTTTTCAAATAATGATCTTGCAAAATCCGACAGCCTGATCAACGAATATGTTCACAGGGTGGTCGGAACAGAAATGCTTGATGGTAAAAAAGTATATCTGGTTGAATCGATACCACAACCGGCTGCGCCGGTTGTGTGGGGAATGCAGAAACTGAAAATCAGGGAAGATTTCATCATGCTGAGCCAGGAATTTTATGATGAAGATTTTAGACTGGTCAAAGCGATGACCACAGATAACATTCAGATGATCGGGGGGAAACTCTTTCCCAAAATATGGAAGATGCAGAAAGCCGATACAGATGATGAATATACTCTTTTAGAATATAAGGCACTGTTATTTAAGGAGGATCTGCCCGATCGTCTGTTTACACTTTCAAATTTGAAGAACCCAAGGAGGTAAAAACTTGTCCATCGACATCAAAATGGCATGGCGAAACATCTGGCGAAATCCGCGGCGTACTATTATCACGATATCAGCCATAGCCTTTGCCTGTCTGCTGCTTGTTTTTATGCTTTCTTTCCAGTTCGGCAGTTATGAAACAATGATCAATTCCTCAATTAAGATACATGCGGGTCACCTTCAGATTCAGGCCAAAGAATATCAGGAGAAGCAGAACATCAGGATGGTGGTTCCGAATCCAGAAGAAACCGGCAGGATACTTGATAACGTTTTATATGTTGAATCTTATACATACAGGGCTAAAGCGTTTTCCCTGGTTTCTTCAAAAAACAGAACCTATGGTGTCATGGTCATCGGGATCGACCCCTCGCGCGAAAAAATGGTTTCAACCATAAAGAATTCAATCCGCCAGGGAAGCTATTTATCAATGGAGGATAAAAATCAGGCCATTGTGGGAAGGCTCCTTGCTAAAAACCTGGGTGTATTGCCGGGAGATGAACTAACGATCATGGGCCAGGGCCGCGACGGATCAATCGCGGCCACGGTGGTATCCGTTAAAGGCATATACGCTTCCGGTATCGACGAGTTTGACAGGTCCTCCATTCAAATACCGTTAACCGTTTTCCAGGACGTCTATACAATGGACAACGCCGTTCATGAAGTGGTTGTAATCGGGGATTCATTGCGGAACATTTCAAAAATAAAAAAGAATGTACAAGGCCAGTTAAAAAAACTAAAAGAAAATGAGTTTCTAACAGTCCTTGACTGGGAAGAATTGATGCCGGGACTGCGCCAGGGTATCGAAATGGACCTGACCATGGGTATCGTTTTCTATCTGCTTTTGATTATTGTAGTGGCTTTCAGTATTCTGAATACGTTCCTTATGGCGATTTTTGAGCGCACAAAAGAATTCGGTGTACTGATGGCCATCGGGACCACCCCCGGACGGATAACAAAGCTCCTTTTGATCGAATCCATCAGTCTGACCATGGTCGGAATTATTGCCGGAATATTTATCGGAAGCCTTCTGACACTTTTTTTCCAATACCACGGAATCGATTTGTCCGGGTCTTCGGAGCTATTAGCGCAGTACGGAATTTCAGGAATGATATATCCAAAACTGTCCCTTTTATCAGCATTAAGCGGACCTTTTGCAGTATTTTTTATCACGGTCCTGGCAGCACTTTACCCGGCACTCAAAATCAGAAAACTGCAGCCGGTTGAAGCAATGTTGCATGTGTAAAACAGTCAGTCATAGAAAAACATGCGTTTCAGCAGCACAGAATGTTATGAATAATAGTGTTCTTTTGTTGTTAATAAATCCGATTCGAATATCGAAGTTCGAAACAAATATAAAATATTTAATTCTTAAAAGAGTATGTCGGCCCTTCGGGTAAATAATAAAAACAAAAAATAATCACGAAAGCACGAAAGGATGAAAACACGAAAGAAGGACAATGAAATTTCTTGAAATAAATATTTGGTTTTTTTCGTGTTTTCCATATTTCGTGTTTTCGTGATAAAGGTTTTGATTAAATATGCACATACATCTTGCATGGAGAAATATCTGGCGCAACCCGAGACGAACAACAGTGATTTTGACCGCAGTTGTAATCGGCATCTGGAGCATGGTTTTCTTGGGAGCCCTCATGCGCGGAATGATGACAGGAATGATCGATAATGGTATTTCAACCCTGACCGGAGATATCCAGGTCCATCATAAAGGGTATCGAAATGACCCTGTCATTGAAAACAGCATGACAAATCCTTCCATGTTAAAGAAAATTCTGAATGATACTTTGCCCAATGGTTCCCAATGGACAGCCCGCATAAGGGTCAATGCTGTCGCGAATAATGCCAGACATTACAGCGGGGTTACCATGGTGGGAATTAATCCCGCGCAGGAAGCCAAAATATCATTTATCGGTCCCGAACGGATTCAGGGTAAATATCTTGACAGCATGGATCATCATGGAATTGTGATCGGTCGGGAACTACTTGAAAAATTTGAAACCCGGATCGGGAAAAAACTGGTACTCATGTCGCAGGACACAAACCAGGAAATTGCTTCCAGGGCTTTTAAAATTATCGGAATATTTACCGCTGAAATGAAAGCCACTGAAAAACAGTTTGTATTTGTTACTATGTCCGCAGCAGAAAAAATGCTGAAACTTAAGAACACTATCTCAGAAATATCGATAATAATTCCTGAAAATCATAATAATTCTAAAATCGCATCAGATATCAGAGAGGTTTTGCCGCCGAAAGATTATGAAGTCCATACATGGCAGGAGCTTCTCCATATATTAACAGCGTATTTGGAAATGTTCGATCAGTTTATGTATATCTGGTTTGTGGTTGTTTTTATTGCCATGGGATTTGGCATTGTAAATACAACGCTGATGGCAGTATATGAAAGGATGAGAGAATTCGGCCTTTTAAAAGCACTGGGTATGAAACCCTGGTGGATCGTACGTTCCGTGATCTATGAATCTTTCTTACTGCTTATTATGGGAATGGCAATTGGGAATTTACTCGCTTTCGCGTGTATCCATGCACTTTCAAAGAATGGAATCGATTTGTCCTACCTTGCTGAAGGTGCTGATTATTTTGGTATAAGTCGCATTATTTTTCCGGATATTTTCTTTCAGGATGTTTTGGTTGCCAACCTTGTTGTCATTGTTCTTGGAATTATAGTTAGTATTTATCCGGCGGTCAGAGCAGCCAGGTTCACGCCTGTTGAGGCGCTTGCGCATATCTAAAAAATGATCACTGCGTTTGAGGTACGCTGCGCTTAAGGGGAAAGGCAAAAGCAAACAAGGTGTGGCTGGGCATCAATATGGAATTGTACACTACCCTCCGGTCTGAAGGTTGTTGGTCTGCTTCACAAATAAGACAATCCTGATGACCATCAGTCAATTAACGGGAGATAAAGAATGAACATCGTGGAATGCACTGAAATAAATAAAACATATCAGCAGGGAAAAGTTGAAGTTCAGGCGCTTAGGGGAATCAGCCTGAATATTAAAAAGGGGGGATTCATTGCTTTGGCGGGGCCGTCCGGTTCCGGAAAAACCACCCTGTTGAACATTATCGGCGGTCTGGATCATGCGGACTCCGGGACAGTGAACGTCGATGGACAATCATTTGACAAGATGAACCAGTCTCAGCTGGCAAATCTAAGACTCCACAGCATCGGTTTTGTTTTTCAGTCTTATAACCTGATACCCGTGCTCTCGGCCGCTGAAAATGTTGAATTCGTAATGCTTCTGCAAGGCATACCTGCTGCTGAAAGACAAGGCCGGGCAAGAACCATACTTGATGATGTGGGGTTAAAAGATAAATACGACCGACGCCCTGCCGAGCTTTCCGGCGGCCAGCAGCAAAGAGTTGCGGTTGCCCGGGCCATTGTTTCAAATCCATCGATCGTGCTGGCGGATGAGCCAACCGCAAACCTTGACTCAAAAACCGGCCAGGGTCTTCTTGAAATGATGAAAAAAATGAACGTGGAAAAAAAAGTAACCTTTGTCTTCTCAACCCATGATCAAATGGTCATGGACTATGCAAGACGGCTGGTTCTGATTCATGATGGTTTGATAGATAATGATCTTGTAAAAAAGAATTAAAATGTTTTTTCCATAAAAAAATCTGGCCCATTGGGCCAGGTTTTATTTGATAAAATAAAAATAGATAGAATTCATTACCTGTCCGCCATAACCTTGGCGACGGCGGATCTTTAGTCACTTCCAACAAGGCACTATCTTTTATACTGTAGACGTTTAATAAGTCCCAGTAAAGGTGTAATCAAGGACGTGTTCGCTGGATCCGGATATTTACTTTTTTATAAATAAAAGCTCATGGAATGAATGTTTCAATAAAAAACATACTGCTCTATATTTTTCTATTTAATTCAATTCTTGCCCAGATCAATCCGGTAACAATCTGGGCTTCCCCCAGTACTTCAAATCAGACAGAATCAACACCCGGCGAAAACAGTAGTTCCCCCACCCTCCCCTGGTATAAAGAGATCGCCAGTCAATGGGGAGGCCATATTAGGTTAAGAGAATCTGCATCATGGATTAATGATGACTCTCCATACACAATAATAGATACTGGGCCCTTTTATGACAGAAGTGTTGATGCCCGGCTGAAAAACAAGACTTATCTTACAGATCAGTCTTTTATTACCGCTCATTATGAGATTGTATATAGCGGCGGTGATACGCGGGATACTCAAAATGAACTTAAACAATTCTTTCCTGATTTTTTTAGCGATCCGTCAATGTCACCACTAATAATGGATGACGATTCCCGTTTTCTTGATCTTACAAAAACCATACAGGAAACCGATCATCATGTATTGTATCACAGGATGGACCGCCTTTCCCTGACACTGCAGCCGGACTGGGGTACAATATGCATCGGCAGGCAGGCCATTACATGGGGTAACGGACTGGTATTCAATCCCATGGATCTTTTCAATCCATTTGCGCCGACCGATGTGGAACGGGACTACAAAATAGGCGATGACATGATCACCGCCAATTTACCTTTACTCAATATCGGAGATTTCCAGGCACTCTATATCCCCAGGCGTGATCCCGGTGACCGGCATACCACATCCTCCAGATCATCCTTTGCGGGAAAACTTCATTTTTCTGCCAATACATATGAATTCGATATAATGGCTGCCCGGCATTACAATGATAAAATATTCGGTCTCGGTAGTGCCGGTTATATTTTTAATGCGGCCTGGCGTCTTGATGTGGTGGGAATCATCATAGATGATAAAAGTGAACAGGACGATTATCTCTCCCTGGTGGTAAACATTGATTATTCCTGGACCTGGTGGAAAAAAAATTGTTACGGCTTTCTTGAATTTTATTACAATGGGTTGGGTGATACTGATTATAGCGATGCGATTTTTAATTCAACCATATCTGAACGTATTTCCCGTGGTGATATTTTCGTATTGGGCCGGAAATACCTGGCAGCCGGAATCAGAATTGAGCTTCATCCCTTACTGCAGGCCCATCTGTCAGTGATCAACAACCTATCTGATCCCTCAGGAATCATTCAGCCGCGACTTGTCTGGGAGATCACACAAGACTTACAATTTATTATAGGCGGGAATTTTTTCTATGGTCATTCACAAACTGAATTCGGAGGTTTTACCCTCGCAGATACTCAATATGAACATCATGCCTCTAATAATATTTACATACAGTTAACTTATTTTTTTTAGGGCTATATCCAAACATGAGTTTATTTTAGTTTTTACTGTCCGGTATCTTACCTCCAAACATCATTAATATTTTTTAGAAAGGTTCTAAAAATGTATCTTTAATAATCAATATCACTTTTTGATGACACCAACACAATCTCTGTTATACCTTCAATTTTTGACATCTCTCTAATTATTTCCTTTGCCTCTATTTCACCTTTCAATGATATGTCATATGTTAAAAATATAGTTTCATCATCTCCAGTAGGTTCCATATGCAGCAAATTTAGTGATTTGGACATCCTTTTTAATATTGGTAAAAATTCATTCTCATTTTTATTTCTGTCCATATAAAACCTTAAGATAAATTCACTACCGCCTAAAATTCCATATTTTAATTTATATAGTACAAAAATAACAATACATAGAAATAGGGTTGTAAATATCGATAAAAAATAGTTATTTGTACCAGTTGCCATTCCAACAGCTAAACCCAAAAATATAAACGCAGTATCTTTAGTATCTTTCACAACTGTTCTAAATCGTATGATACTTAAGGCTCCAACTAACGCAAACGCTCTTGCCAGACTATTTCCAATTATCATTATTACACTTGAAGTAATAACTGTTACATATATAATTGTTAGAACAAATGATTGAGAATAAGACATACTCCTATGAGTTACTCTATAAATATACGATATTATCATTCCAAGTATAAAAGCCAGCACTATATTAACCACAGCATTGGCAGGTGTGTATATATATGCGGTATCAATTAACTTATTAATTACTTCTGCATCCATAATATCATTCTCCTCCTATTGCAATTTTTGAACCAATCCGCTTCTTTCCATTCCAAGGCAGTATTTTGATACTGATAGTCGTGTCAGTTCATATGTTTTTATTATCTTGTGAAACCAAACCGGGATATGCTTAGCAAATTTTATCTCAAGGATTGTGTAACCCCACAATAATTTTCTTTTATGTAATTCATTTTCAGGAAAAAGGCTTTTTGTTTTGGTACCGCATAATTTTTCATCCAAAGTTACTCTAAATTCATAGTCATACTTACTAATATATGGTCTTCTGTAATAATCAACTAACATAACTGGTTTAATTTTTTTTTTGAATGTATCATATATATATTTATCAAATACTGAATTTTCTCTTTTTTCTATATATATTTTTTCAGAAAGTTTCTTATTCTCATTTTTAAATATCATTTCCTTATATTCTTTTTTTAATGGCTCTCTATACTTAAATACAAAATTATCGTGCCTTCCTTTAATTTCTAAATATATTGGATTCTTTATTACTTTTTGTTTTGAATATGTCCGAATACGAAATTTCTCCCTGTGTAACATACCGTCGATCTTTTCATAATAAAATGAATAATATGGGTCATCAAAATATAAACTTCTTACAAAATATTTTTTTCCGGGTAGTTCCTTTACAAATGGATCTAAATCCATGAAATTTGTGAGTTCATTTTCTATTTCTTTTCTTAATTTATTTTCTAGTATGTATTTAAATTCATATCTATAAAATTTCAGCTTCGGTATTGATATCTTCATCGAAGGTTCCTCTAACGTTTTCATTTCTATAATCTATATACTTTTGAATATATAGATGATCTTTAGTATCTATAGTATATTTTTCTTCTTTTGGTTCTTTTAACCGCCTAATATCGCAGTTAATAATCTTTATTTTATTACTGTTTTTGGTATTATATTCGATATATGAATCATAGATATTTATTTTTGACTTTACACCGGCGGTTATCTTTTTTTTATTAAATAAAAATATTGATTTGTATATATTTATTGTTCCGCCGTTTCCGTATCTCCAGTTTTTCTTGATTGAATCCACTGCCATTTCATTATTCTTTAATAATGCATTATATATTATCGCAAATGATGAATCTTTACATTGTACGCCGATTTTATTACCTATAATTTTGTTATTCACCGCAATTAGTTCAGATCTTTCTCCAATGGATATACCTTTATCTCCAGAATTTAGTATTTCATTTTTATATAAAAAACATTTTGACGTCATCAGATCAATGGCATCATTTTTAGAGTTATTAAATCTACTATTTGTTATTACAATATTAGATATATCAGCATCAATTGCATCCCCAAAGGCATTAACAAATTCTACTTCATCACAACTAATATCACTATAGACAGCATGTAGCATATCATCCATTTTTTTATTGTTTCTAAATTTGGTTTTCTTCCTCTTCCTTTTG
>JAUVGT010000423.1 GCA_030593645.1 Deltaproteobacteria bacterium | reverse complement strand
CTTGAGATCAACCCGCTGGTCATCACAGCGGAAGAGACAGTTGTCGCCCTGGATGCCAAGTTAAATATTGATGATAACGCCCTGTTCCGTCACAAGGATATCCTTGAATACCGTGATTTGGACGAGGAAGACCCCATGGAGGTGGAGGCATCTGAGTTCAATCTCAACTACATCAATCTTGATGGGAATGTGGGAAATATGGTGAATGGCGCTGGCCTGGCAATGGCGACCATGGACATCATTAAACTGGCCGGTGCGGAACCCGCAAATTTTCTTGATGTGGGGGGCGGGGCAAGTGCTGAAATGGTAGAGAATGGTTTCAGGATCATTTTAAATGATGGAAATGTGAAGGGAGTTTTAATCAATATTTTTGGCGGTATATTAAGATGTGATGTTCTGGCGGAAGGGGTGGTGCAGGCCGCACAAAAAACAGGTATCAATGTTCCGGTCGTGGTAAGAATGGAAGGGACAAACGTTGAAAAGGGGCGTCAGATTCTTAATGAATCGGGTCTCAATTTAATTACCGCTGTTGACTTGAAAGATGCGGCCCAAAAGGTTACAGAGCTTGTTGAATAATACAAACTAATATGTCCTGGGAGTGGTTTTAAAATAACTGATATGGATAATGAGGTAGCCGTAAAATGAGCATACTTGTTAATAATAACACTCGACTGGTCGTTCAGGGGATCACCGGTCGTGAAGGACAATTCCACACCAGACAGTGCGTTGAATACGGCACAAATGTGGTTGGCGGTGTGACTCCCGGAAAGGGCGGTCAAAAGATGGATGATGTTCCTGTTTATAATACCGTTAAATCCGCCGTAGAACAGACAGGTGCAAACTGCAGTATGATTTTTGTGCCTCCTCCGTTTGCGGCTGACGCGATTATGGAAGCCGCGGACGCCGGGATCGAATTGATCGTTACAATCACCGAAGGTATTCCTGTCATGGATATGCTGAAAGTTAAAAATTACCTGGAGGGGAAAAATACCCGTCTCATTGGACCCAATTGTCCCGGCATTATCACTCCGGGTGAGTGCAAAATCGGTATTATGCCCGCCCCGATCCATAAACCCGGAGGACCGATTGGTGTGATTTCCCGTTCCGGAACATTGACGTATGAGGTGGTTCACCAGTTGACAAGCCAGGGTATCGGGCAAACCACATGTATTGGTATCGGCGGTGACCCGGTTAACGGCACAAATTTTATCGACTGTCTTGACGCGTTTGAAAAAGATCCTGTGACAAAAGGGATTGTAATGGTCGGTGAGATTGGTGGTACCGCGGAGGAAGAGGCTGCCGAATTTATTTCAAAGAATGTCACAAAGCCTGTGGTGGGATTTATTGCCGGGCTTACAGCTCCTCCGGGACGGCGCATGGGGCACGCCGGGGCGATCATCAGCGGAAAGAGCGGAACGGCCCAGGGGAAGGTCGCGGTGATGAGAGAAAAGGGTATCCATATTTGTGAAAACTTGGGGACACTTGGGGAGTTGTGCGCAAAAGTTTTCCAGGTTTAAAGCTCCTTATGAATAAGTGATGTTTAGGGGAATTTTTCGGACATAGCCGCTCCATGAGTGATACCCGCTGAAATCGTACAAACTCGTACATAAGGGTTCGTAAAAAAAAGAACGAGAATGATCTTTAAATTATAACTGATCTATAATGGAATAAGGCGGTTTCCTGATGCATGAAATGGGCGTTGCGATGCAGATTATTGAGATAGCGACCGCATCAATACCGGAAGATATGAAGGGGGCCCGGGTTGAACGGATCAACCTGAAAGTGGGCAAACTTTCAGCGATTGTACCTGACAGCCTGGGTTTCTGCTTTGAAATCGCCGCAAAAGAGACGCAGCTGGAAGGAGCCGAGCTTGTGATTGAGGAGATTCCGGTAACCGCCAGGTGCAAGGATTGTGATAATGAATGGACCATAGACAGCCCGGTCTTTTCATGCAGCCGGTGTCAAAGCGGATCCATAGAGCTCCTTTCCGGCCGGGAGCTTGATATCGATTCAATTGAGGTAAAAGAGGATTAAAAATATGCTGACAACAGGATATCAAACAATAAAAAATTATCATCATCACGAGAACCATAAATCGCACCATACCCATGACAGGAAAACCGCGGCCGGAGGACCGGAAATAGAAAGCCGCGGTACACGGAAAATAAAAGTGGTTCGAAGGGTTCTGGATGCCAATGACATTATGGCCCGGAAAAACCGGGATTTTTTTAAAGATCAAAATGTTTTTGTACTGAATATGATGAGCAGCCCCGGCTCCGGCAAGACCACAACTCTGGAAAAAACACTCGCGCACATTATGCCGGATATCAAAAGCGCGGTGGTTGTCGGAGATATCTGTACCACGAACGATGCGGACCGGCTTTCCAAAACCGGGGTACCGGTGGTGCAGATTAATACCGATGAATTCGGTGGCGACTGTCACCTGGCCGCCCATGTCATTGAAAAATCACTCCAAGGTCTGGATTTTGAAAATATTGATCTCCTCATTGTTGAAAATATCGGTAACCTTGTTTGCCCGGCGGAATTTGATATCGGTGAAGATGCAAGGGTTGTGGTCTTAAGTGTTACCGAGGGTGAAGATAAACCGGCAAAATATCCCTTGATGTTTCGCGTATGCGACGCGGTTTTATTAAATAAAACGGACCTTTTGCCATACCTGGATTATGACAGGGAAGCGGCAATAAAATACATCCAGCAGGTTCACCCGGGTATGCCGGTTTTTGAGATATCAGCACGAACCGAAGATGGGTTTGAGGAATGGCTTGACTGGCTGAAAGAGAGTATTACAGCAAAGCTCGGTAGATAAAACTTCAAGAAGCTGTATCTAAATCCCCCTCAGGCTCAATTTCTGCGTTGGAGAAATGATTTCAATCCTCGAAATATGAATATATTCCTGCTGAATCCAAAGGAGGTAGAAAATGGATACACGAAAAGCAGATTTTGCCGGGAGCTGGTATCCGGGCCATGCAACGGAGTGTGAGAAAGATATAAAAGATTATCTTTCCGATCCAGTGATTAATAAGCCGGAGAAAAAAAATACTGTGGCTGGAATTGTACCTCATGCGGGGTGGTATTTTTCAGGGAGTGTGGCCTGCAATGTGATCCGTTATTTGAAACAGGAGGAAGTTCCCGATGTTATTATTGTATTTGGAATGCATTTGCCTGAAAAATCAGCGTGTTATATAATGAAGGAGGGCCTTTGGGAAACACCGTTTGGAGATATCCGGGTCGATAGTGAAATATCCGAAAAACTGGTTAAAAAGTTTCCCTTTCAAATTGAAACACCGAATGATTATCACAGGGACAATACCATTGAACTTCAACTTCCTTTTATCAAATATTTTTTCAAAGATACGCGGATTGTACCGATCGGTGTACCGCCTGCTGAAAAATCGATTGAAATCGGCAGGACTGTTGCGGAAATTGCGGCAGAAACCGGGATGAATGTTAAAGCCATCGGGTCAACAGACCTGACACATTATGGGATGAATTATGGCTTTGTGCCGCATGGGAGCGGGCCGGATGCCGTCGACTGGGTCCGTAATGATAATGATAAGAGGGTCATCGATGCAATGCTGGAACTGGACCCGGAAAAAGTGCTCCTGGAAGCCAGGAAAAACCAGAATGCCTGCTGTGCCGGGGCTGTATCGGCTGTTATGGGATTTGCCGGGAAATCCGGGGTGGAAAAGGGGCAATTCCTCGCATATACAAATAGTTATGATAAAACTCCGGGGAACAGTTTTGTCGGATACACCGGGATTATATATTAAATAAGACGGTTTCGTAAAAAGTCCAACTTCTGCGTTGTGCTGCATTTCGCAATCATTCAACGTACTATAAGTACGCTTCATGATTACGAAATTTGCACGCCTTGAATTTGAACTTTTTACGAAACCGTCTAATTCGGACTTTTTA
>JAUVGT010000297.1 GCA_030593645.1 Deltaproteobacteria bacterium | reverse complement strand
TAAAATTGATGCTTTCGTAAAAAGTTCGAATTCAAGGCGTGTAAATTTTGCAATCATGAGGCGTACTTATCCGTTGAATGATTACGAAATGCAGCACAACGCAGAAGTAGGACTTTTTACGAAACCGTCAATAATAAAAATGATTAGAAGCAGTTAGTATGCTAACGTTAAAGGTTCAAATTTATCCGCAGTCCGGGTCGATAACAGAATGTTATGCTAAAAAAGATCCTTTAAGAACCGTTTCAGGAGTGCCTGTTCCTCAGGCGAGAAGCCGGACAGGAGTTCAGTGTTAGCTTCTTCTCTTTCCCTGATTAATTTGTTTTTATGCGATTTCCCTTTATCAGACGGATAAATCCGCATGATCCGTTTATCCTGGTCATCCTGGGTCTTGACGATCCAACCGGCATTGTTCAAACGGTCAAGTACACCGGATAAGGTGGCTTTATCCAGGATGAGTAATTTTCCCAACTCTGCGGCTGTTTGACCTTCCCGGTACCATAACGCTTCCAGAACCAGATGTTGTAAGTTAGTCAAGCCATAAGGTTTTAAACGCTTTTTTAATCGTGCGTGTGCATTTTGATAAGCTTTTGCCAGCAGGAATATGGTGCAATCCGGTAAATTTTTGGGTAATTTCATAATTTGATAACCTTCGTATACGAACGAAAGTACCAAAACTATCTCCCATGTCAAGACTTTTTTGTAAAATTGGCGAAAATGGGTCCGCCGGATGAAAACAACATAAAGTGTATGCCCCAAATTTTATTCTTGTGGTGGTGGGTTTTTATAATTATCAGGCTGATCCTTCACCGTGTATTTTTCTTCTTCGGTTCCTGGTCCTCTGCCGGGTTCGGTAAACTTCGTTGGGGCAATACCGTTCCAGACGGGATACATCAATTGGAATCTTCTTTATATGTGTTCCCGGGGTTTGAACAGTGATTACGTTCAGCATAGTTGAGTGTCTCTTCATAAGTGTACTTACCGTGCATTGCCGCAATTTTATACGCGATCATGATTGGCCGGCCAAGGTGATCCATGGAGTTGACTGCCGGATTCAGCTTCAGCGTACCTTTTATATCCAGTGTCATCGAACCGTGACGCTGGTTACCGGAGCTGTCTGTCTGATCCCATTTGATATCCATGTTGATTTTAGCGTTAAGTACCTGTTTGATTTTTTGCCTGGAGAAAGCATCAAGCGGCAGGAGCAGGGGAATAAGGAATGATAGTGTTAAAATATGTGAAAACAAAACAGATAATATTTTGGTTGCGATACGCGATATTTTCAGCATGACCCTCCTCCTGGTAAATGGTTGAAGATCGGGCTTGCTACCCCGGAAGTATCGTATGTCGAGGCTATAATAGCAGTTGGAGATGATTTAACTCTGACATGTGCCTCATGTAAAGTCAAGAGCCTGAATCCGGGATGCATAAAATGTAAAGTAGTTTTTGCGTGAACCCTAAGATTAAAAAAGGAATGGACACGATCAAATTTTATATGATAAGTGATTACGTAAGGGATATGATTTTATTATCATAACAGTTATTTGGTTTCTTAAGGATGATGGTCTCGTAAAAAGTCCGAACGAGACGGTCTCATAAAAAATTCAAATTCAAGGCGTGCAAATTTCGTAATCATGAAGCGTACTTCTCGGTCGCTGAATGATTGCGAAATACGGCACAACTTAAGACACGAAGTGAAGCATCAGCGCTAACCTGGACTTTTTACGAGACCGTCAGGGATGTTTCCTAAGAGATTCCCCAACGAGTCCTTTTTCTACAGATTAATTTCAAGATGAGGAGATTTTATGAGATACCGGCGTTTACTACATGTTCCTTTTATGGCTGTTATTACGATTATCACTGTCTATGTATTAATTTCCTGCGCCCCAAGCGCAAGAATACCGGTAACTCGTCCTGCTGAAATCAATTTGAAGGGAATCAAGCAAATATGGATAGGTGAAATACGTGGTAATGCCGGAGAGGCTTTATCTGAAAGACTAACAGGACTATTATTTGAATCCAATCATTTTAAACTTGTAGACAGGGCAAATATAGAAAAAATACTCAAGGAGCAAAATTTAGGTTTGTCTGGTGTTGTTGATGAAGAAACAGCAGTTGAAATGGGGAAAATACTTGGTGCGTCTGCATTCATAACAGGCCGGTCGGGAATACAATTTAATCACAGTCATTCCGTTTCTGAAATATATCTTGACTCGGATAATCAGCCATATCAATATTATTATTCTAAAACCGAGGCTCATCAGGACACAATTTTGAAAGTAATTGATATGACAACAGGCCAGGTTATTGCAGCGAAAAATATTTCATATTCAGATAAAGATGATGATTATCAAAAAGGATCATATCCGCCATATCCCGATAGGAGTAAACTCTTTGGTAGAATAAACCATGCCACAGCTTTAACGTTTACAAGGATGATAGCGCCTTATACGGTATATGTTAAAGTTCGTTTTAAAGAGGCAAAAACTCCTGAAGGAGAAGCAGGAATCGCTTTGGCTCAAAGTGGAGAGTGGTTAGATGCATTAGAGCAGTTTAAATTGGCTGTGGATAAGGATCCCGCAAGTTTTAGTGCCTGGTTTAATTTAGGTTTAGCTTATGAATACAATTACATGTATGATAGAGCAATCTCGGCTTTAAAAGAATCATGCAAGTTGAAGGCTTCATCAAGGTGCATTAACGAAATAAAAAATGTAAAAAAACTTAGAGCGGATCAGGAGAAGTTAAAGCTGCAAAAATCAGGTCAATAATATCAATTTAATGATCGATATAAAGGATCCCATTAAGGTGATCGATTTCGTGCGCCAGTAATGCCGCATATCCTTTAGCTGCTTTCAGTACGTTTTCCGTATCGTCCAGTCCTCTGAATTTCACTTTGATAAAGCCGGGTCGGTTAATCATTTTACGGTCATGGGACGGCAAAGACAGGCAGGTTTCGTAACCGGAATAAACCCCACGCTTTTCAACGATTTCCGGATTGATGAGCACTTTGATCCCCCCATAAAGACCGCAAACGATTAATCGTTTGGGAACTCCCACCTGTGGCGCCGCCAGCCCCCTGTTCAACATGGCTTTGGTAAAAAAGTCGATCAGAGAATTGTACCTCAAGGTGGAAATCATCCGGTGACCCAGCGAGACGATTTCATCATCGATAACTTCCACCGGCGTTGAAACTTTGCGAAGAATAGGGGCAGGGTATTCGGTTATTTCATTGACTCCAAGGTGGTATTTATAGATTTTTAAAAAACCAGCGCCCCCCGCAGCCGCCAGGGCGCTGAACAGTCCAAATTTCAGAAGATCTCTTCGTTTCATAAAGGAACACACCGGTAATAAGCAGACAGGAGGTCGAATATCCATTCACTGCATAGCATAAAGTGCTGTCCAAAATATACTTCCTACAACCGGGAACGCATGGTTTTCTTGATCCGTTCTCTGGCCTCATCAGACAGCTTATCTGTGCATGCGGTAATTGCCGGATCGCCATCGATATGGCGGCTCATTTTTCGCAGCATGATCAGCTGGCGGCGGAAGAGGGCACAATAGCGGCATATCAACAGGTGCATCCAAACCGCCAGGCGATGGTGCAGGGGCAGCCGGACATCCATTGACCGGGATACCATTTTTGAAACGTCCTGACAGCGAAACATCCAGTGGTTCATTTTCTGCTCTCCTCTTGCTGCCGGCTGAACCCGAGCACTTCAAGGCACTTTCGCAGAAGCATTCTGGCCCGGTATAAGATCACCCAACAGTTACTTGATGTAAGTTCCAGCCGATCACAAATCTCCGCGGTACTCAAGCCATCCATTTCCCGGTAGACAAAGACATCGGCGCTGCGTTGGGGAAGGTCTGCCAGGCATCGATAAAAATGATCCAAAAACTCTTTTATCTCCTGGGACTTTCCGGGGTTGGTGCGCCAGTGTTGCGGGCGGTCATGCCAGCTGCCGTTGGCCTGGAAAAAACCGTCCGGGCTATTCGGGTCATTCCATGTGTCCTGTTTATATAAAATGGATCTATTTTTACGATAGTGATCGACCACCTTGTGTTTAAGAATACCAACCAGCCAGGTCTTCTCAGAAGAGCGCCCCTGGAAGCGATCCCGGGATTTCATGGCCGACAGAAAGGTTTCCTGAACCAGATCTTCCGCGGCCTCCCGGTCGTTGACCCTGGCCAGAGCAAAATGAAAGAGCGCATCGCCGTATTGATCCACCCAGGCTTCGGCATCCAGTTTCGGCGTATGCTTCATATTCAGGTCATACCCCTTTCAAATGGTTAGAATTCATAAATACTGAAAGTCAGGGTATCATATCGGCCCGATTTTGCAAGGTCGATATTAAAGCTGCCCTCCGTTTTGATCGGCGGGCAGCTTGATGGTTTAATTTATGAATTGAATCAAAAGACAACGATATGACAGATGCGCCGGCGGTTATAATTCAGCCTTCAAGGCACCGATCATGCGTTTCATATCTTTCGGATTGCCATTGGGGTGCAGAACCACCATGACCATTGCCCATTTATCGAAGGGTGTTTCCATGAGGGGCGAACTGTAGCTGCCGTTACCCCACTTGTCGGTCTGAAACATATAGGGTGCGCTACCGGCACCGGTTTGATCTTTCCTGGGTTTCATATTGACGAACCACACGGTATACACAGAGTCGGATTTGAGCCCGCGAGCCTGAATGCTCACATGGTTTTGATCAATAACAGCCGTTCCGTTTGCGTCAGGGTGGGCACTGGTGGCCTCAAGTTGAAAAGTGCGGCCAGGGTTGGATGCCCAGCTGGTGGAGATGAAGAAGATACTGATAATGGTAATCATGATGATTTTATATGTGTTTATAGTTTTCATTTGAACCTCCTTAAGGTGTTAACAACAGTGTGCGGATCAAAAACAACGACTCGCACGACCTGTCATGGAACCGATTATAAAGTTTGTTTTATCCTACCGGAAACTTTCCGGTTTAAACCATTCGTCGGTTCAACTCACAATTCCTTACATGGGTTTTAATTTTTTTCGTAGAAGTGGTCTCAAAATCTCCCCTTGGCCCATATTTCTGGCTTATGGATAGTATTTTTAAAAATCGTTTTGTCTTGACACCGCCCAAATGTGTATATATGTTATTTATCATACACACTAGAATTAAATATGGAGTACCTATGCGAACCAATATTGTTATAAACAACGAACTCATGAACGAAGCAATGGCGCTTACCAAATTAAAAACCAAAAAGGCCGTTGTTGAGACTGGTTTAAAATTATTAGTTCAAATCAAAAAACAGGAAAAATTAAAAAGCCTTCGTGGGAAACTAAGATGGAATGGCGATCTTGATACGATGAGGTTAGATCAATGATTTTAGTAGACTCATCCGTATGGATTGATTATTTCAACGGAAATATCACATGGCAGACAGACTTACTGGACGATTATCTGTCTGATGTTCCAATTATTATGGGAGACTTAATCCTCACAGAGGTTCTTCAAGGGTTTAGATCTGATAAGGATTTTGAAACAGCTAAATCTTTTCTAAGCGCTCTTCCTTTTCGTAAAATGGGTGGATACAATGTTGCCATTCAAAGTGCTGAAAATTATCGGAAACTTCGAAAAGCCGGTATTACCGTCCGAAAAACGATTGATGTAATCATTGCAACATTCTGCATTGTTGAAGGATTAACTTTGCTTCATGATGATCGTGATTTTGATCCTATTACATCGCATTTCCCCTTAAGAACTTCCATTCCCGAATAACTTTTCCACTTGTTTTTTCAAAAGCAACGGAAAAACCCGATGCCCACAGTCTGGTTTGCCGGTTTGCTAACAGAAAGTTTGGAATAATGAGGGAATTGACAACTATGACAAAAAAGTTGTGTTCTGGTTATCAACACGGTCTCCAAGAATCCCTCTATCGCCCTCATGATATAAATTAATCGACATATCAAAGAATGTCCCGGAATCCCCCGCATTATTCCAGCAGCGAAAGAAGCCTTTTCTGATGGAGCGAAACTTGATGGTTTCGTAAAAAGTCCGAATGAGACGGTTTCGTAAAAAGTTCAAATTCAAGGCGTGCAAATTTTGTAATCATGAAGCGTACTTATAGTACGTTGAATGATTGCGAAATGCAGCACAACGCAGAAGTTGGACTTTTT